>JACMKK010000168.1 GCA_014380115.1 Luteimonas sp.
CTGGTCGCGATGGTCTGCTCGCTGCGCGGTTCGGTCTGCCTGTACCAGGGCGAGGAACTGGGCCTGGGCGAAGCCGACGTGCCGTTCGAGGCCCTGCAGGATCCGTACGGCAAGGCGTTTTGGCCGACGTTCAAGGGGCGCGACGGATGCCGCACGCCTATGCCGTGGGACGACAGTACGGAAGCCGGCTTCACGACAGGGCGACCATGGTTGCCGGTCGCTGACGCGCACCGCGCGCACGCTGTCGCCATGCAGGATCCCGATCCGTCCTCGACGCTCAATGCCACGCGTCGCTTCCTGCGCTGGCGCAAGACGATGCCGGCACTGCAGCTCGGCGATATCGCCTTCCACGCTGCGCCGGAACCGATCCTCGCCTTCAGTCGCAGCCTTGCTGCCGAACACATGCTGGTCGTGTTCAATCTGTCCGGTACCGCGGCGGAGTGGGTCCTGCCGCAGGACCTGGGGACGGCGCGCGTCATCGACGGGCATGGGTTGGCGAGCGGTGTGATCGAGGGAGATCGACTGCGATTGCCCGGGCACGGCGTGTTCTACGGCCGGATCGATTGATCGCCGGGTACCGGGATGCCGTGATGATGTTTCGGATCGCTCGTTCTCGCTCCGCCTCGATCCGCATGCGCAAGCTGTTCGAAGTGATCTGCATGACGGCCATGGTCGCTACGCTGGCTGCGTGCGCGAGTGCCGGAGAACCTGCCGCAACGGCCGCAGCAGCGGCCACCGCGGTCGTCGCGCCAAACGCGCACGCAACAGCGCCGGCCACGGTCGTGACCGTGCAATTAGACGCACCGGCTTTGGCCCCCGACAAGGTCACGGTCGCGATCCATCTCCCGCCCGGATACGACGCGATGTCGGCGACCCGTTATCCCGTGCTCTATGTCAACGATGGCCAGGACGCGCTCACAGTGGGTCTAGCGGACACGCTGACACAGCTTTACGACGAGGAAGCGATCGACAAGATCATCGTCGTCGCCATCCGGATGCTGCCCGATCGCATGGGCACCTACGGCCTGTCGGATCGTGGTGCGCAGCGCAGCATCGCTGGCGATTCACGTTTCGGTCCCGTCGGTGCCCGCGCGCACGCGTATTCGGAGTGGGTTGCCAAGACGCTCGTGCCCTACGTCGATGCGACCTACCGGACGACCGCGACGCCCGCGTCGCGCGCCGCGCTGGGCTGGTCGCTCGGCGCGCTGAACGCCTTCAACCTGGGCTGGCAGTACCCGGACGTCTTCGGCACGGTCGGCGCGTTCTCGCCTTCGTTCTGGCTGGCGACCGATCGCAGCGACGCCGCGCATGTGCAGCGCACGCGCTTGGCGCAGCGCATGGTCGATGCAGGGCCGAAACGCGAGGGCTTGCGCTTATGGTTCGCGGTTGGTACGGCTGAAGAGACCGATGATCGCGATGGGGATGGCGTGGTCGATGCGGTCGACGACGTGCGCGACCTGATCGACGGCTATCGCGATGGCGGGTTCGTGGCCAAGGGGCTGCGGCAGCTCGGCTATTCGATCAATACCGACTACGCAGGACATCCATCGCGCAACGACGATGTCGCATTGCTGCTGCTCGAAGGCGGGCAACACAACCAGGCCAGCTGGCGACGCATGTTGCCGAGATTCCTGCTCTGGGCCTACGGCCGCCCCGATCCGCCCCTCGGCGTGACGGGAACGCTAGAAAACCACGAGGCCCTCCCGTCGCGCCATGTCGACCCGCGCAACGTGCAGGTGTGGCTGCCGCCCGGCTATGCGGAGCACGCCAGCCAGCGCTATCCCGTCGTCTACATGCAGGACGGCCAGAACCTGTTCGATCCGAAGCAGTCGTACGGTGGCGTGGACTGGGCGGTCGACGAAACCATGACGCGATTGATCGCGGAAGGGCAAGCGCGCCCGGCCATCGTGGTCGGCATCTGGAACACGCCGCAGCGTCTGGCCGAATACATGCCGCAGAAGGCGGTGACGGGCGATGAAGTCCATTTCCTCGAGGGCGTGCCGCCCGTGCGCCGCGATCGGCTGCGCGGCGATGCCTACCTGCGCTACCTGGTCGACGAGCTGAAGCCGTTCATCGATCGCCGCTATCGCACGCTGCCGGGTCGCGACGACACGATAGTGATGGGGTCGAGCATGGGCGGGCTGATTGCCGTCTATGCGATGAGCGAGTACCCGGACGTGTTCGGCGGCGCCGCAGGCCTCTCGACGCATTGGCCGGCGGGCGAGGGCATCGCGATCGACTGGTTAGCACGGCACCTGCCCGATCCGCGCACGCACAAGATCTACTTCGACTTCGGCACCGAGACGCTGGATGCCGGCTACGCGCCCTACCAGCGCCGGATGGATGCGGCGATGGCGGCCGCCGGATACCGCGAAGGCGATACCTGGATGACGCGGGAATTCGTTGGCGCCGAGCATTCGGAAAAGTCGTGGCGGCGGCGGGTGCAGGTGCCGCTCCAGTTCCTGCTTGGGCGCTGATGGGCTGCGCTGGGTCACGAGCCAGGCAAAGGCAAATCTCCCCCGGCCCCTCTTTTTCAAAGAGGGGAGAAAAGCGGTGAAGATCAGGAATCGACTTCGCACGCTTGTCTCCCCTCCCTGAAAGGGAGGGGTCGGGGGAGAGTTGCTCTCCGTCACGGCCCGGCAATGCCGCAGCGTGACCGAAGAACACGGTTTCCATTCGACCTCCATTCCTCGCGTAGCGCGATGAACGCCGTGTCGTCCACCAGCAACGGCACATCGCAGGCCCCGTTCATGTGGCCGGTGTTCGAACGATTGTGCGTGGTCATTGCAGACCACTGGATACCCGCCTGTTATCGATTACAGCCGTAGCGGCGCGCCGGCCCGAGTGTGATGAATACGTATGCAGCGCAATTTGTGCAGGGATGTGCGCGACTACCATGGCCCGGCGGCAGGGGTGAGCCTGGCCCGAACGTACTGGTCTCGACGACAACTATTCGCGATCGGACCAGACCGACAAGACCGAACACCGGGGAGAGGAAGGCAGATGTTGAATTTCAAGCGAAATTTGCTGAGCGTGGCGCTGGCATCGGCAACGCTGATGGCTGCGGCAGGCGCACACGCGCAAACGGCCGAAGAGCCGGCGCCGGCGGGTGATCCGGCCAACGACCAGAGCGACGAAGCGGTCGAACTGGATCGGGTCAAGGTCACCGGCATCCGCCGCGGTATCGAGAACGCGATCGAGGTCAAGCAGAGCGCCACGTCGATCGTGGAAGCGATCTCGGCCGAAGACATCGGCAAGCTGCCCGACCTCAGCATCGCCGAATCCATCGCGCGACTGCCCGGTCTGACCGCGCAGCGCGTCGCCGGTCGCGCGTCGACCATCCAGATCCGCGGCCTCGCCGACGATTTCGGCACCACGCTGCTCAACGGCCGCGAGCAGGTCAGCGTCGGCCACAACCGCGGCGTCGAGTTCGACCAGTATCCGTCCGAGCTGATCAACGGCGTCGTGGTCTACAAGACGCCGGACGCTTCGCTGGTCGGCCAGGGCCTGTCCGGCACGGTCGACTTGCAGACCGTGCGTCCGCTTTCGTTCCCGGATCGCGTGATTTCGTTCAACCTGCGCGGCGAAGAGAACTCGCTCGGCGAACTCAATCCGGGCTACGACGATAGGGGCTATCGCGTCAGCGGCTCGTACATCGATCAGTTCCTGGACAATACGCTCGGCATTGCGCTCGGCTATGCCAGGCTGGATTCGCCCGGCCAGGCGAATCGTTGGGAGTCGTATGGATATCCCACCGATTACCCCGGGTTCGAGGGTATCAGCGTGCTGGGCGGCAGCAAATCACAGGTCTCTTCGACCGAAAATATACGCGACGGTCTGATGGGCGTGATCGAGTTCAAGCCGAACGATACCTATCACACCGTGCTCGACCTGTATTACTCGAAGTTCGAAAAGTCCGAGACCTTGCGCTTCCTGGAAGTTGGCTTGGGTTGGGGCGATCGCAACGAGAACGACTTGATCAACCCGGTCATGGCAGACGGTGTACTCGTCGGCGGCACGTTCACCGGTGTCAGGCCAGTCATTCGCAACGACCGCAACACGCAGGACGACAAGATCTTCGCGGCGGGTTGGAACAACAAGTTCACGCTGAGCGAACAGTGGACGCTGATCGGCGACGTCAGCTACTCCAAGGCCGAGCGCGAGGAAGAACTGCTTGAGACGTATTCCGGTCTTGGTCACAAGAGCAACCCACTGGCGATGGATACGGTCGACTTCACCCTCGATCGCTCAACGGGACTGGGACACTTCACGTTTGGCGAGGACTACACGGACCCGTCCAACATCGTGCTGACCGATCCGGGCGGTTGGGGACAGGATGGCTTCCTCAAGCGTCCGCGCGTGGAAGACGAATTGAAGTCCCTCCGCATCAGTGCCGAACGCAGCTTCGATACCGGCATCTTCAGCAGCGTCGAGGTCGGCCTCAATCGCGCCGATCGCGACAAGACCCGATACAGCGGGCTCGAGGCGTTCCTGCGCCTGCCCGGCAGTCCGGGTGCGGAAGTACCGATTCCTTCCGAGTGCCTCGGCGATCCGGCCGATCTCGATTTCACCGGCGTGCCCGGCTCGATCGGCTACGACATCGACTGCGTGTTCGCCGGCTACACGATCGACCCGCACTCGCATCAGGACATCGCCAACAAGAACTGGACGGTCAACGAGAAGCTGACCACGGCCTACGTGCAATGGAACATCAACACCGACCTCGGTTCGATTCCGATGCGCGGCAATGTCGGATTCCAGGCCGTGCGTACGGACCAGTCGTCCGTGGGCAGCATCGTGCCCTTCGGCGAAGCGGACGCACCGATACCGATCAGCGGCGGTGCCGAGTACACGGACTTCCTGCCCAGCCTGAACCTCGCTTTCAGTCTGCCGCACGACCAGACCCTGCGTTTCGCCCTCGGTCAGCAGATGGCCAGGCCGCGTATGGATGATCTGCGTGCGAACCAGAACATCTCCATCAACACCAGCCAGGGCAACGTGTGGCAGGGCGACGGTGGCAACCCCGAACTCGAGCCGTGGCGTGCCACCGCACTCGACATTTCGTACGAGAAGTACTTCGGTGGCCGTGGCTACGTCTCCCTCGCCGGATTCCACAAGGACTTGCACACCTACATCTTCGAACAGACCGTGCCCTACGATTTCAGCGGATACGATCCGGGTGATGCGACGCCGCCCGAGTCGAACATCGGCTTCTTCAGGACGAAGGAGAATGCCAATGGCGGCAAGATCTACGGGTTCGAGTTCGCAGTCTCAGTTCCGTTCGACCTGATGTGGGAACCGCTGGAAGGCTTCGGCTTCCAGGGCAGCTATTCGAACACGCATAGCGCAGTTCGGCCGAACGGACCTGGCACGCCAGTGCTCCCGTTGCCGGGCTTGTCGCGGGAAGTGTCGAACCTGACGCTCTACTACGAGAGGTACGGATTCTCCGCGCGCGTGAGTCAGCGCAAGCGCACGCCTTTCCTGGGCGAGGTCCAGGGATTCGGTGGCGATCGCAGCCCGCGCTACATTCGCGGCGAGGAGGTCATCGATTTCCAGCTGGGCTACGCGTTCGCCGACGGTACTTCGCTCGAAGGATTGTCGCTCCTGTTGCAGGTCAACAACGCCAACAACGAGCCTTATCGCGAGTACTTTCCGGAATTCAGCGACCTGCCGAGGTACTACAGCGAATACGGCCGCCAAGTCCTGCTGGGCGCGACGTACAAGTTCTAAACCATTGCTCTTCGGGACCTTGCCGGCGTTAGCCGGCAAGGTCCCGATGCAGGTGTCAAGCCGCCCGCTTGCTGCAAGTGAAAAAGCCGTTGAGCGTGAGTCGCCCTGTGTCGGGATCGTCGCTCAATTTCTCCGCTGCCCGTATGTCGCCGGTGTGAAAGACGTCGCCGTCGTAGAAGATCAGCCGGTTCCACTTCGCGGGAACCGCGAGCACCTTCTCGAAGTAGTCATTCGATCCGGCGAGGTATCCGCGCTCGGCGCCATACTTGCCTGCGAAGTCGTCGGCCGTGAGCGTGCCGGATTCATGAATCAGCACGTCGATCTCGCGCGCGGGCTTCTTCGCGACGAAGAAGGCGGTACCGCCGAGCGAGACGTCGTGGAACAGGTAAAGCACCGACGCGGCGATGCACTGCTTCGCCGCGAATGTCATGCGGTCACGATGGCAGATCCACTGCGGCGGTTGCAGCTGCTCCGGCGACAAGGTCGCCATCGACAGTCGGCTATACATGCGTTGCGTGCGGCGCGCGCCGAGGCGGGCACGCACGTGCAGGCGGAAGAAGTCGTCGAGACGGTCGGAGAAGTCGTCCGGCATGCGCAGCTCGAGACCGGGGTAGGCATTGTGCGGCGCCATTTCGAAGCGCTCGCGGTTCGCCCTGGCGTACTCCACCAGCTGCTGCGGCTGCGACAGCGCATCGTCGATCACGTAGCAGGCGTGCGTGCCGTCGATCGGCAGCACATCGATGCGCGGGTGGGGATTGAACATCGCACTATCGTCCCACAGCCCGGACCGGAATTTTCGGTCCGCGGCGCTGAAGAGGAAGCCTCCGGCGCTATATTACGGATCGCGCTTTCCACGCGTTCCAAGGGACCCGCATGATGGATCAACGCATCAGCAAGGTCGTCATCGTCGGCGGCGGCACCGCCGGTTGGATGGCCGCGGCCGCGCTATCCAAGGTGCTGGGCGAGCGGATCGCGATCCGCCTGATCGAGTCCGACGAGATCGGCATCGTCGGCGTCGGCGAGGCCACGATTCCGCAGATCTGCCTGTTCAACAGCACGCTCGGCATCGACGAGGACGATTTTGTCCGCAAGACGCAGGCCAGCTTCAAACTCGGCATCGAGTTTGTTGGCTGGGGCAAGCCGCAAGATCGGTACCTGCATGCGTTCGGACCGGTGGGCGGGCGCGATCTCGGCTTGATCCCGTTCTACCAGTACTGGATCAAGCAGCGGCTGGCCGGCAAGGCCGCTGACATCGGCAGCTACAGCCTTAACACGATCGCGTCGCGCCAGAACCGCTTCATGCGTCCGCCGAACATCACCAATTCGCCGCTGTCCAATATTCCTTACGCCTTCCATTTCGATGCGGGCCTGTACGCGAGGTACCTGCGCGGCCTGAGCGAGGCGCGCGGCGTCGTGCGCAGCGAGGGCAAGGTCCTTGAAACCCGGTTGCGCGCCGAGGACGGTTTCATCGAATCGGTGGTGCTGGAGAGCGGCGAGGTCGTGGACGGCGAGCTGTTCGTCGACTGCTCCGGTTTCCGTGGCTTGTTGATCGAACAGGCGTTGCAGACCGGTTACCACGACTGGAGCCACTGGTTGCCCTGCAATCGCGCGCTGGCGGTGCCGTGCGCATCGGCCGGTGAATTGACGCCGTACACGCGCTCGACGGCGCGCAGCGCGGGCTGGCAGTGGCGCATTCCGCTGCAGCATCGCACCGGTAACGGTTACGTCTACTGCAGCGACTACATCAGCGACGACGAGGCCGCCGCGACCCTGCTCGCCAACCTCGACGGCGAGGCGCTCGCCGATCCGCGGCCGCTGCGCTTCGTCACCGGCATGCGCAGGAAATTCTGGAACCGGAACTGCGTCGCGATCGGCCTTGCCAGCGGCTTCATGGAGCCGCTGGAATCGACCAGCATCCATTTCATCCAGTCCGCCGTGGCGCGGCTGGTGAGCTTCTTCCCGGATGCGTCGTTCGACCAGGCCGACATCGACGAATACAACCGGCAGCTGCAGTTCGAGTTCGAGCGCAGCCGC
>JACMKK010000169.1 GCA_014380115.1 Luteimonas sp.
GATGCCGCCGCGATGCCGAGCCAAAGCGCATTCAATGCTCCGCGCGCTTCGCCACGCGAGAGCACGGCCACGATGCCGTGCAGGACATCGCCGGCCCAGGGCGCGAACGACCAGACCTGGTGCTCGGGCGCCGGAAGGTAGCGCGAGTACGCCAGTAACTGGCTCGGCAAGCCGAGGTGGTAGGCGAGATCGTCCGCCTGCATCGTCGGCAACCAGCACGCGGTGGACGCCAGGCCCAGCAGCAGGATCGCGAATGCGGCCCACGCCGGCGAAGACGCGCTTTCGCGACGCCAGCCCGCCTGCATGTCGCGCAAGCATTGCGCGAACCGCGCACGCAGCGACAGCACGATCGTCAGCAGCAACGCAGTCCAGGCCAGCGGATGGTGCACAGGCAGCATCAGGATCCAGCCGGTCGCCCCGGCGATGGCCATCAGGCCGATCGCCAGGGCGATCGCGCCCTGGCCCGGAATCCGTGGCGCAAGGCGCAGGCCGATCGCCAGCGCCGCGGCGGCCAGCAGCAGCGTCGCGAGCACGGCGAACGGGCCGACGAACACCGACAGCGCCGCGATCCATACGGCCAGCAAGGACGTGGCCAGCGACCAGCGCGCGAAGCGATGCAGCGGCCAGGCCAGCGCCATCGACAGCAGCGCCAGCAACAGCGACAGCGCGAATCTCTCCCACGGCAGCACGCGCCAGAGCCCATGCATGGCGATCGCCACGCTCGCGGCCACCAGCCCGGAGGCCATCAGTGCGAGTGGCCAGGAACGACGCAAGCGCTCGGTCATCGGCAGGGGCGGGTCGAGGGGCCGGGCATCGTAGCAGCGGCTGCCGTTAGAATTCCGCAATCGTCCGTCCTGGAAAGCCCATGTCCGCGTCCCTGCACGTCCCCGCTCTCCATGTGGTGATCCTCGCCGCAGGCGAGGGCAAGCGGATGAAGTCTTCGCTGCCGAAAGTGCTGCAGAAGATCGCGGGCCGGCCGATGCTGGCGCACGCCATCGATGCGGCACGCGCGTTGCAGCCGGCGGGCATTCACATCGTTCATGGCCACGGCGGCGAACAGGTCCTGGCCGCATTCGCCGACCAGCCCGACCTGCAGTGGGCGCAGCAGGCGCAACAACTCGGTACCGGCCATGCAGTGCAGCAGGCGATCGACAACGTGCCGGACGGCGCACAGGTGCTCGTGTTGTATGGCGACGTGCCACTGATCCGGGCCGAAACCCTGCAACGCCTGCTCGCCGAGCCGGGTCGGCTGGCGGTGCTCGTCGCCGAACCGGAGGATCCCACCGGCTATGGCCGCATCGTCCGCGACGCCGAAGGCCGCGTCGGCGCGATCGTCGAACAGAAGGACGCCGACGACGAGCAGCGCCGCATCCGCACCATCAATACCGGCGTGCTCGCCGCCGAGGCGACCGCGTTGAAGCGTTGGCTGGCCAATCTGTCCACCGATAACGCGCAGGGCGAGTACTACCTGACCGACGTCTTCGCCCAGGCCGCGGAAGAGTTCAGTGCCGCCGAAATGGTGCTGGTGGCCGATCCGATGGAAACCGAGGGTGCCAACGACGCCTGGCAGCTCGCTCAGCTGGAACGCGCATTCCAGCTGCGCAGTGCGCAGGCGCTGTGCGTGCAGGGCGCGCGTCTGTCCGATCCCGCGCGCGTCGACATCCGCGGCGAGGTGGTCGTCGGCCACGACGTCGAGATCGATGTCGACGTGGTGTTCGAAGGCAGGGTCGAACTCGGCGACGGCGTGCGCATCGGGCCGTTCTGCCGGCTCAAGGACGTCAGCCTCGCCGCGGGCAGCGAAGTACGCGCGCACTGCGACCTCGACGGCGCGCGAAGCGAGGGCGCGGTCGTGATTGGTCCGTTCGCGCGCCTGCGCCCTGGTACCGTGCTCGCCGACGGCGTGCACGTAGGCAACTTCGTCGAGACCAAGAACGCCGCGCTCGGCGTGGGCAGCAAGGCCAACCACCTGACCTATCTCGGCGACGCGGTGATCGGGGCGGGCGTCAACATCGGCGCCGGCACCATCACCTGCAACTACGACGGCGCCAACAAGTCCACGACCACGATCGGCGACGGCGCCTTCATCGGCTCGAACTCGGCGCTGGTCGCGCCGGTGACGATCGGCAAGGACGCGACGATCGGCGCGGGTTCTGTGATCGTCAAGGATGCGCCGGACGGTGAGTTGACCGTGGCGCGGGCGAGGCAGACGACGCTGGAAGGGTGGCGACGCCCGAAGAAGAAGGCGAAGTAGTAGCTGCAACCCAACATCTTGTCATCCCGAGCGCAGCGAGGGATCTGCTGTCAGCGGTCAAACAGATCCCTCGCTGCGCTCGGGATGACAAAGTAAGTCGTCGCTTGCAGCGCGTAAGCTCAGTCCGGCAGCACCAGCGACACGCACAACCCGCCACCCTCGCGATTGAGCAATGCGATGCGGCCGCCGTGCGCCTCGGCGATCTCGCGCGCCAACGCCAATCCCAGTCCGGTGCCGTTGCGCTTGGTGGAATAGAACGGCAGCAGCGCATTGGCGAGCACGGCCTCGTTCATGCCGCTGCCGCGATCGAGCACGTCGACGCGCCAGGCGCCGCTCGCGCGCCGCAGGTCCAGGCGCACGCCGTGGGCAGGCGAACCGGATTCGTGTGCGTTCTTCAGCAGGTTCAGCAACGCCTGCTCCATTTGCGCCGCATCGAAGCGCGCGATGCCGCCTTCGATGGCGGCTTCATCGCAGCCGAACTCGACCTGCGTGCGCAACTGCGCGATGAAGCGTGACCATTCGATCGATTCCAGCCGCGGCGTGGGCAACTTGGCGAAACGCGCGTACTCGCGGATGAAGCCTTCGAGGTGGCGCGCGCGCTCCTCGATCGTGGCCAGCGCGTTCGGCAGGCGCTCGAGTTGGCCGCGACGCAGCAGCTCGGCACCGGAATGGGCCAGCGAAGCGATCGGCGCCAGCGAATTGTTGAGCTCGTGGCTGATCACACGGATCACTTTCTTCCAGGTCTGCACTTCCTGGCGGCGTAGTTCGGCGGTGAGCTGGCGCAGCAGGACCAGTTCGTGGCGCCGGCCATTGAGGCGGAACATGCGGCGTGCAAGATGATAGATCTCCTCGTTGTCCTCGTCGCCGACCGTGAACATGCCGTCGCCGCCGCGCGCGAACGCTTCGCGCACGGCCTCTGGCATGCGTTGCTTCAGTACATCGAACGACTGGCCTTCGAGCTTGCGGCCCTCGCCGAGCATCTTGCGTGCGGCGATGTTCGCGTGCACGACGTGCAGCGACGGATCCACCAGCAGCATCGCCACCGGCGTGTTCTGCACCATCGTGTCGAGCAGCAGCTCGCGCTGTACCAGCGCCAGGCGTTGCTCGCGCAGCGCTTCGCCGAGCCTGTTGTGGCTGGCGACAAGGTCGCCGAGATCGCCCTGACCCTGCCAGGACAAGCCGAAGCTGTAGTCGCCGTCGCGATAGCTCGCGACGCTGCCGGCGAGCGCGCGAAACAGTGAATTCATCGGCGCGAAGGCGCGGCGCACGTGGTACACGAGCAACGGCAGCAGCAGCGCGACTGCGACCGACGCAGCCAGCCACGCCGGCGTGATCCACTGCGACAGCAGCCAGGCGAGCCCGACCGCGACGGACATGTACAGCACCGCGATCGCGGCGAAGACCAGGCTGAGCGGCAGTCGCTTCAATGCGCGCATGTCACTCCCGACGGATGCCCAGGCGATCCAGGCGTCGGTACAACGCCTGCCGCGACAAACCGAGTTCCGAGGCCGCCTGTGCGAGGACGCCGCCGCTGCGTTGCAATGCAGCCTCGATCGCCATGCGGTCGGGTTCATGGCTCGCGCCCGCGGTCGCCGGCATCGCCGGCAGGCCGAGCGCTGGGACATCGATTCGCGCGCCTTGCGACAGCAGCGCGGCGCGCTGCACGGTATTGCGCAATTCGCGCACGTTGCCGGGCCAGGCATGCCGCAGCAAGGCGCGTTCGGCGTCGTCGGAGAACTGCTTGTTGTCGGGCAGGAAATGGCGGGCCAGCGGCAGGATGTCGTCGCTGCGCTCGGACAGCGCCGGCAACACGAGTTCGATGGCATTGAGGCGGTAGTAGAGGTCTTCGCGGAAGCGCCCCTCGGCGATCAGCGTCCGCAGCTGGGCGTTGGTCGCGCTGATCACGCGCACCGTGACCTGGCGCTCGCGGTTCGAGCCCAGGCGTTCGAAGCGTCCGGTCTCGAGCACACGCAGCAGTTTCATCTGTCCGGCAGCGGGCAGGTTGCCGATTTCGTCGAGGAACAGCGTGCCGCCGTTGGCCGCCTCGAACTTGCCTTCGCGTGCGCGGTTGGCGCCGGTGTAGGCGCCCTGGTCGGCGCCGAACAATTCCGCTTCGATCAGTTCGCCCGGCAGCGCGCCGCAATTGAGCGCGACGAACGGCCCGTTGCGCACGCTCGAATTGGCGTGGACGATCTCGGCGTACTTTTCCTTGCCGGCGCCGTTGGGACCGGTGATCAGCACCGGCAGGTCCGAGCGCGCCACCTGACAGGCCAGTGACAGCACGCGCTCGCTGGCAGCATCGGCATAGACCAGGCCGCGCAGGTCGTAGTCGCGCCGCAGCGCATCGCGCCGGCGCCGCACGCCGTCGCGATGGCGCGAAAGTTCGCGCCGCGCTTCGGATAACTCCAGCAGGTTGTTGACCGTCGCCAGCAGCTTGCGATCGTCCCATGGCTTGCCCAGGTAATCGGCCGCACCAGCACGCACGAGGTCGATGGCCGATTCCAGCCGCGTCCACGCCGTCAGCAGGACCACCGGCAGGTCCGGTTGCCGTTCGCGGATCGCATGGAACAGCGCGATGCCTTCCTCTCCCGATGTCGTGTCGGCATGGAAGTTCATGTCCTGGATGACCAGGTCGACCGTCTCGCGCTGCAGCAGCTCCAGTCCCGCCGCGGGCGTCTCGGCGCGCAGCGTGGTGATGTCGTGCAGCGAGAACAGCACGTCCAGCGCGGTGGCGACTGCGGGGTTGTCGTCGATGATCAGGATCGTCGGCATCGCGTGTGCCTGGTGCTGAACGAAGTCGTCGCGCGGTGGCGACAGGGGAGCGTGCGTCGAAGTATAGCCAGCCCCATTGCGAGGCCAGTCCCTGCCTCTCGCCGCGGTACTCGCGGCGAGAGGGAATGCATCAGAGCGAGTGGCGCCTTCTTTGCTTGCGCTACACGGTCCTCGTCGCTACCGCAGGCGGTACCGCCGCGGCGCGACGTGCCGGTCCGAACACCGCGATCTGTCCCAGCAGCCACAACGCCAGTGCACCGACCGGCAGGTAGATCGCCGGCAGCCGCGGCAACTCGTACTTGCCCATCAGCAACTGGTTGATGCCGTAGGCCAGCAGCATGCCGAGGACGATGCCGATCGTGGCCAGCAGGAAGTTCTCGGTCTGGAA
>JACMKK010000170.1 GCA_014380115.1 Luteimonas sp.
ATCTACGGTGACGCCTTCTCGCGCGCGCCGCTGGCCAGCTGGGGCTTGTTGCTCGGCTTCATCGGCCTGTCGGCCTGGCGTTTCATGCATCGCCCGATCCATGTCGACGACGAGGCGACCGTCGTGCGCTGGTTGCGCCTGCATTGGGGCATCGTGCTGTTCACGACCGCGCTGTGGGGCGGCTTGTTCTGCTGGGCGACGCTCGACCCCGGCTTCGGCGCTGCGCGCATCACCGCGCTGTTGTTCACGCTCGGCCTGGCCACCGCGATCGCACACGCCTTCAGCATGCGGCGTGGTTTCGCGTTCGCCGGCATCGTCCTGCTGTGTCTGCCCGGTCTGTTCCTGCTCTGGAGCAATCCCGCCGACCGCGCCAACGCGTTGATGATGGTGATGTACCTGGTCTACGTGGTCATCTCCCTGCTGCGCAGCTATGCCGAGTACCAGCAGCGCCTGGACCTGGACCAGGAACTGCGCAACCAGCGCGACCTGTTCTCTCGGCAAAGCCGGATCGATGCACTGACCGAGCTGGCCAACCGCCGCCAGTTCGCCGACGTGTTGGCCAGCACGACGCAACAGGCCAAACGCAGCGGCGAGCCGCTGACACTGTTGCTGCTGGACATCGACCATTTCAAACACATTAACGACACGCATGGCCATACGATCGGCGATGCCTGCCTGATGGCGATCGCCGGACGACTGAAGACGAGTTTCAGCGGCGAAGGCGACCTGGCCGCGCGCGTCGGCGGCGAGGAGTTCGGCGTGGTGCTCGGCGGACAGGATCTTTCCGCGGCAACGCTGCGTGCGGAGCGTTTCCGCGCGAGCCTGGCGGAGCATCCGATCGCGCTGGACGGCGTCACGCTGACCATGACGGCCAGCATCGGCCTTGCCGAGTTCGACGCCACGCTGCACGAGAATGACGACGCGCTGTATCACGCCGCCGACAGCGCGGTGTATCGCGCGAAGGCTGCGGGGCGCAATCGGGTTCGTCGTGATGAGCCCGTCGCAGCTCTGGCGGAACAGGATCTCTGACGCCGTTTACTACGGTCGCCTACAGCGCTGCGAAGGACAGGGGGTGCGATAAACATAGCGCGCGCCGCATCGGTCCAAGCGATGCGGTGCGCCTCCGGCTTGCCTACGGTGTCTTTGCAGGCTCCTTGAGCTCGATGACCAGCGTCTTGACCGACTTCTTGCTGACGTTCTGGGTGTCGTGCGTGACCGGCCCACTCCACAGGACCTCCCCGGCCTTGCGCTGCATAGTCTTCGACGTGCCGTCGGCGTTCGTCTGCGCCGCCTCGCCGTCGGTCACGAAGTAGACGAGGTTGTCGCCATGGGAATGCACGCCGGTCTTGCCGCCCGGTGGCATCTGCAGTTCGAGTACCCGGACCTTGTCGTTATCCAGCAGCACCTTGACGCTATCCCCGCCGGTCGTTGCCAAGTCCTGGGCGGCGCCCGACAGCGGAGCTAGTACGACCGCGGCAGCCATGCACGCAATCAACGCGGTGGATCGTTTCATGGTGATCTCTCCCGTTGAGGGTCGCCGCGAGCGCGGCGGCCCGGTCCCCCGTGCGCCGAGCGTCGCACCTCAGCCGTAATCCGGGGTTAATTGGCGACCCGGCCCATGAGATCTATCGCATGAGGCTTGGGGACAGAAGTGGCCCTGCCCCGTCCCTGTTCTTCAGTTGCCGGCGTCGTCGGCCTTGATTGCCAGCGGTCGCACGTACGTCAACAGGCTGACCAGCGTCTTGCCCGGCTCTTCCCACGGGATCATGTGTGCGGAATGCTCGAACCAGACGCCGCGCTTGTACGGGGCCGTCACCTTGTCGAGCCATGCCGACGTCGGCGCCGACGGCGTCGTGTAATCGTGGCGGCCCATGAACATCACGACGGGAATAGGAAACGAGCGCACGCCCTTGAAATCGACGTTGAGGAATTCGGGCAGGATCCTGCCGAGCGTGAACATGTTGCCGCGGTCGATCGCGCAGACGTCGTCATGGTCGTATTCCGGCGACAGCCGCGGCGCGTCGAAGTAGTACTTCGAGTCCTCCCGGTATGCGCTGAGCCCGCCATAGAACTGCGCCCACTTCCTGGCGATGATGATGCGCTCGCGCGTGATCGGCTGGTCGCCCGGATACGGCTCGATCGTCTCCATCTCGCGCACGGCCGCGGTGTTGCCGCGCTTGCGGGCCTGCTCGAGCCCGTAGTCGAAGCTGATCCTCTCGTTGTCGCGCACGTTGATGACCTGGCCGAGGCCGACGTAAGCATGGAACAGGTCGGGACGCTTCAACGCGGCGTTCATGCCGACCACCGTGCCCCAGCTGTGCGCCATCAGGATCACCTTGTCCTTGTGGTAACGCTTGCGCACGTATTCGGCGACCTCGATCGCGTCCTCCACGTAGCGACCGATGTGGATGCTGTCGCTGATCGAATCCGGATCGACCGTCCGATAGGTCTTGCCGGCACCGCGCTGGTCCCAGTTCACGACCGTGAAATACTCCTCGATCGGCCGCTGGAACTGCCAGATGGACGGGGTGTTCGGTGCGGCGGGTCCGCCATGGACGAAGACGATGACGGGATTCGACTTGTCCTGGCCCCTGACGTTGAGCCACTGCTCGATGCCGCCGATCTTCGCCTTGTACGACTCCTGGAGGCCGGACGGACCGACGATGCGCCCGAGGTCGCGCACGACATCCCGCGCCTTGTCGTAAGGCGCGGTGTCCGGACAGTCCTGCGCGCGCGCAAGCGGACACAGCGTGATCAGCACGAGTGCGACAAGGGCTTGGATCTTCACGGCAGTCTGTTCTCGCGATGGGACCTGCGTGATGTTACGACGCAACCGCTACCTACAACCCCGTCGCCGCCACCATCGGACGCGGGCGTCGCAGTTCCAGCCGCAGCATTACCAGGCTGATGATCATCTGCAAGGTCACCGTCGCCACCGACAGGTGCCAGAGATCGCGCAAGGTGAAACCGCCGCGTTGTGACAGCCACAACGCCGGCACCGCGAACGTCAGCAGGCGCGTCGCGCTGCTCAGCAAGGCCGGCAGCGTGTTGCCGACCGCCTGAAACATGCCCGAGGCGGTGAAGATCAAACCGGAGGCGACGAAGTTCCAGGCGATGATGCGCAGGTAGTCGGCGCCGACGGCAACGACCGCCGGATCCCGGGTAAAGCCGTGGATCAGCCACTCCGGCCGCCACTGGCACAGCAGCGTCAATACCAACATCGGCACGCTGCCGATCCACGCCGCGGCGACGAAGGTCTCGCGCACGCGCGCGTGCAGGCCGGCACCGAAGTTCTGCCCCGCCACCGGCGCGGTCGCGAACGCCACCGCCATCGCCGGCAGGAAGATCGCCTGCATCACGCGCATGCCGATGCCGAAACCGGCTTGCGCGGAGGCGCCAAAATCGCGGATCACCCAATAGACCACGCCGATGTAGACGAACATCAGCGCGAATTCGCCGCCCGGCGGCAGGCCGATGGCGAGGATGCGCCTCCACACCACCGGTCGCGCGTGGAACATGTCCGCGTCGAAGGCGACGGTTTTTTCGAGTCGCTGGAAATACCACCACAGCATCAGCACGCCGACGGCGACCGAGATCGAACTCGCCAGGCCGGCGCCGGCCACCCCCATCGGCCGGCCGGTCAGCCAGCCGGCGATCAGCACAGGCGCCAGCACCGCGTTGAGCAGCACGGTGATCATCTGCACGATCATCGTCGGCTTGGCGATGCCGGTTCCGCGCAGCGCCGATCCCATCGCCACCAGCGCGAACTGCAGTGCCATCGCCGGCAGGAACCAGTACAGATAGGTCAGCCCCGCCGCCGCGGTCGCGGCATCGGCGCCGAGGTTGCGCATGTAGGCGGCGCCGAGTACGTAGCCGCCGAGCAGCGTCGCGGCCGCGCACAACGCCGCCATCAGCAGGCTCTGGTTGAAGATCAGGTTGGCATCGGCGAGATCCTTGCGCCCTACCGCGTGCGCGATCAGTGCCATCGTGCCGACGCCGAGCACCTGCGTCAGCGCCATGACCAGGAATTGCATGTTGCCGGCCGCGCCGACGCCGGCGATCGCGGCATCGCCCAGGCGCGCGACGAAGTACAGGTCGATCAGGTAGTACGCAGTCTGGAACAGCATGCCGATCGCGATCGGCGCGGCCATGCGCACCAGGTGGCGCGGGATCGGACCCTGTGTCATGTCCTGCATGTCGGCCCCGTCGTCGTCTGCTGAGGGCGGACCTTAGCGCCTGCAAGCCGGCGGCGCCATGCGTGACAGCAGAAGTCGCAGGGCGAGAACCGATGCTGTCCCGCTTCGCCACGCACCCTCACCCCGACCCTCTCCCGCAAGCGGGAGAGGGAGCGAAGCCAAGCGGCTGTTGCCTTCTCCCGCTTGCGGGAGAAGGAGGCGCGCAGCGCCGGATGAGGGTGCGGCTTTAGCCCGTCGCACAATGTCGCTTCGTTTCCGCAAACCATCCGTCACATCGAGTCCCCGCGACGCAAGCCCTACGCTCCCTCCGCGCAGATTCGATCGCCTCCCGAGCCCGATTCGTCGCCGTATTCCGGCTTCCGTCACAAAGCCTGCCGCTATCGCGTCAGCGCTAGCTATGCTCCGCAGCAATCCACCGTGCCCCGGAAATACGTGATCAAGAGCCTGTCCTTCGTCCTGCGCATCGCCATCGCCTGGTTGCTCGCGATCTTCCTGGTCGCGGGGATCTGGGCGCAGCTGCCGCTGCTCGGCCGGCTGGAATGGCCGATCGCGATCGCGGGCATGGCGACGATGGCGCTGGTGGTGGCCGGGGCGCTCTCGCATCTGGGCCGCGTGCGGCTGATCGCCGGGACGATCGACAAGGACGCGCTCGACAACCGCCAGCGCCGGCAGGTCGAGATTCCGTTCGAAGCCGGCGAGGCCTTCGACCTGCTCGACGCCGCGATCCGCGAGCTGCCGCGCGTGCAGCAGGTCGAGAGCGCACGCGACAGCCTGCAGGTGCGCGCCAAGGTCGGACGCGCCACGCGCGATGGCGAGCTGCCGGGCGGGCGCTGGAATCCGCTGTCGTGGTTCGGCACGCCGCGCACCCAGATCCTGGCCACCGTGACGCCGAGCCACGACAGCGGCAGCGTCA
>JACMKK010000171.1 GCA_014380115.1 Luteimonas sp.
CGATGTGGTCGATATTGCCCTTCAATTCGCCAAGAAGCCCGGACCGAACGGAGAAAACCCGAAGGTTTCAGTTACTGGCCACTCACTCGGCGGCGCGCTCGCGCAGATAACGGCGGCCGAGTATGGGCTGCGTGGCGAGACATTCAACGCCTACGGTGCGGCCGGTCTGTACGACACGCCCGCTGGCGGTGCGCAAGTCATCAACCATGTGCGCGCTACCGACATGGTGTCCGCGGCCGGGCAACATTTTGGCAGCGTGCGGATTTACGCGACCGAACAGGATGTCGAACTATTGCTGCGCGATGGATCGCCTGTGCACCAGCAGTCACCGGTCGAGTTCATCAGGGATGTGGCTGAACTGAGTCCGGGCAAGACCCACAGCATGACGCAGTTCTACGGGCCGCATTCGATCATCGGGCGGGAGAACGTCGCGTTCTACGAGCAGAATCAGGCCGACTTCGACACTTACCGTAACCTCATCCGGGGGTCGGCCTTGATCGCGCGTGAAGTCGGGCACGCGCCGCCGATTGCCGCGACGGTAAGCGCCCACTTGGCGGGCAGCTACATTGCCCAGAAGATCATCGGCGCGTTCGACGGCAATGACGAACTGCAGCTACTCAGGGACCAACAACTCCGGGAGGAACGCGCCGCGCGCTATGAGGCGCTGCCGGGTCTAGGCGGAGGACCGCGTCCTCATCCAGGCAATCCCGAATGGCAATACGAGCGCGCCATCAAGGAACTGAAAAACTACGGGGAAGATGGTCCCGCGAAGGTGCCGGCAGAGTCGAAACGCGATCCTGCGCACCCCGATCATCCCAACCACGCCATGCTGGAGCAGATACGCAGCGGGATTCGCGAGATCGACAGGAAGCACGGGCGCGAATTCGACGAACAGTGTGAGCGGTTGAGCCACAGCCTGCTGGCGGAGGCGAGGCACCAGCGCCTGTCGAGAGTGGACCATGTGCTGCTGAGCCTGCCCGACAATGCCACTGGTAAGCCCGAGAACATTTTCCTCGTACAGGGGAGAATGGACGATCCTGCGCACTTGCGGTTGCACGTGAACATCGAAGCCGCGATAAAGACGCCGATCGCGGCTTCGGACGAGCGGCTTGAAGCCGTCAACCAACGCTTGGCCCAGGAACAGATGCAGGCACAACAGCTCGCGCAGCAGAGGGCGCAACAGCGGGAGATACCCGGGGCGCCCGCGATACAGGTATAGAGAACCCGCGGGGACCTCGCGCCGCGAAGCGTCTTTTCAACAGCGCTGGTCATGCCGCGGCATGGCGTTCCGCAAACGCGAGTTCCCTCTAGCGTGCTCCACGAAGTTAAGACCTTAAGACATGCGACGGAATCGCCTGCGGCGGTTCCGTTCTACGAGATCTGGCTACATCGACGCATCGGGTCCGCCCGACGTCGCTATCGTCTGGCAAGCCGAAGACTTTGGCAGTGGCAGGGTGGACTTCCCCAGCGATTTGTTCAGCGTGTCCTGTAGCCTCCCGCCCCGGCGTCAGTCTGAACGACATGTACATCGAGTTCACCGAAGACGTCGGCATGTGAACCGATACGACATACGGGGAGCAGCAAAGCAGCGGCGGCGCGTGCGGCTCCTGGCTTTTTTTAAGAATGATGCGATCTCAACGGATTGCATCCGGCCGGCCGACGAAGCGATCCGGAAAAACCAGGAAAGTACTCGAAGCTCACCTTCTTCTAATCGAGCCAACTTGGAACTGCATCCGCCGTTGATGCGTCGATGCTTCGTTCAACATAACGGCGCGTGCCATTGTGAAACAGTTTTGGGACAACGACCCCCCGTAGGCCGCGGCATTGGGCCGTTACTTCGCTGTACGAACAAAGAGGCCACCGCTAGGGTGGCCTGAAAGTGCTTACTTCATGGTGGGCGGTGCAGGGTTCGAACCTGCGACCCTTGCCGTGTGAAGGCAATGCTCTACCGCTGAGCTAACCGCCCGATGTTCGGGCGCGTAGTTTACGGGCTCGGCCGGGGGCGGACAAGCCGCCGCGGCGCGGCGGATTCACTCGATCTGTTCCTTGGCGTAGGCCGCATCCAGCGCTTCCATGGCGTCGGCAGGCTTCAGTTTCGCGGCTTTCTCGTACGCAGCAGCGGCGGCGTCTTCCTGCTTGTCGCCATGCAGCAGCATCAGGATGTTGCCGTGCTCGATATGGGCGATCGGGGAGTCCGGCGTCAACTTCAGCGCGGTCTTGATGTGCGAATCGGCTTCGGCTGCCTTCGCACCGTAGGTCAGGCCGCCGATCATCGAACCGATCTTGCCGATGATCTCGGCGTGGTACAGGGCCAGCGCCGTGTGCGCCTCGGCATGCTTGGGCGCCAGTTCCAGCGCCGTGTCGAGGGATTCGCGCACCTTGCCGGCGATGCCCTGCTTGAGCGCCTTGGCGATGCTCAGGCCCTGGCTGTAGCGGCCCAGCGCGAAGGCGTGGCGGTAGTGGCTGTTGGCTTCGTCCGGCAGTGCCTTGATGGCGGCTTCGGCCAGCTTGGCCGCCTGTTCGAAGCGCTTGAGCTTCTCCGCATCGCCGTCGACCAGATAGGTGGCATGGATGCCCATCGCCTTGGTCGCCACCGATGCGCCGACCGGGCCGAGCGCTTCACCGGCCTCGAACGCCGCCTTGAAGTCGCCGCGATGGAACGCGCGCCAGGCCTCCTGTAATGCGCTCGCGAGTGCGGCGGCATCGAGCCCCTTGGGCGCGGCCTTGCCGGCAGCCTTGATCAGGGCCGCGGCGCGCTTGTCGTCGGGGTAGGGCTCGCAGTCGCCGGCGTGCAGCTTCGGCCAGGCCTTCTTCAGCGCATCGCCGCCGTACTGGAAGTTTTTCGCATCGTGCGGGAATGCGGCCCAGGCGGTCTTGGCCATGGCGTAGTCCTTTTCGTCGAGTGGCGCGCAGCATCCCGCCAGACGCGCTCCGAGGCAAGGCCCTCACGCGGTGCGATGCATGCACGAGGTAGTGTGATTGCTCGACCGGGCGTCGTCAGGCTGCGTTGGTCGAAGCCGGTCATCGTGAGCGGCGCTACGGAGTCGGGTCATGGTCGCATCGAGGAAATCCAGTCATCGCGGCAGCGAGATCACGCTGCGCCACGCATGGTTGGCCGCATTGGGCGCATTCGCCGTTGCGCGTCGCGAGGCGGTGACCGCGGCCGATATCGCGATGGAGGAAACTACCTCGCTACGCAAGCGCATTCTCGCCGTGGCTGGCGATGCGGGCTTGATCGCGCGCGGTGGTGCCATCACGCTGCGTGAGAAGATCGAGCCGGTCGTTGCGCGGTTCAGCGCCGAGTTCGAGGCGCGGATCGCGCCCGTGCTGGACAAGCTTGGAGTACCGCCCAACCTTGTGCGCACGCCGCGCAAGGCCCGCGCAACGAAGAAGTCGTCGAACCGCCGCGCTGCGCCGCGCAAGGTCGCCGAACGTGCGCGGGCGCGGACGAATCGCTGATCGCTGCATCGGGACTGCGCATGTCGCATTGACGCCCCGTGCAAGCGGGGCGTCTTCATTTGACCCGCCGACCGACGGGAGACGCCTGCGGAGGGCTTTCTGCTAGCGTCCTTCGCACAGGGGAGTCATCACTCTCGACGGGGAAGTTCGCCATGCGCAAATTGCTTTTGACTGGCCTGACAGCGGCCACGTTGGTACTTTCCGCGGCTGTTTCAGCCGGGCCCGTCGAGGACAAGCTCACCGCGAGCCGCGTGCTGCTGGAAAAAATGGGGCAGGGCAAGTTCGAGATCTCGGATGAAATCTACGGCCCCGGCTTCGTCGCGCATGGCTTCGGCCGCGACTACAGCCTCGAAGAAGACAACGCTTCCGGGCGCGCGCTGCGTGCGGCTTTCCCTGACCTGAAGGTCGCGGTCGACCGCACGGTGGCCGAGGGCGACCTGGTCGCAGTGCACTGGAGTTCTTCCGGCAGCAACAGCGTTAAGACCGAATCCTTCCCCGGCAATGGCAAGACCGTCGCCATCGACGGCATGACCTTCTTCCGCTTCAAGGATGGACGCATCGTCGAGGAATGGACGACCTACGACAATCTTTCGCTGATGAAACAGCTTGGGATGCTGCCGGCGAAATAAGCGTCGGCATGAAGAGGCGGGATGGGCTTCGGTCGCCGGTCCCGCTCCCGGCTGCAAGGCGGGCATCAAGCACCGCCGTTCGTGCGCGCGGACCCTGCGCCCGCAACCACTGCATCGCAACAGCCTGTCCCCAACGTTCGGTCATTGCCGTTGTTTCTGCCATTGGCGCAACCGCCAGGAGCTTCCGACATGTCCCGTTGCCTGCTTGCGCTGTGCCTGCTCCTTTCCGCCGCTGCTGCGCAAGCCGCAGAGCCGGCGCGCGTGCTCGTTGTCGGTACCTACCACTTCGGCAATCCAGGGCAGGACCTCAGCAACGTGCAGGCGGTGGATGTGACCACGCCGCAGCGCCAGGCCGAGTTGCAGGCCGTCACCGATGCCTTGGCGAAGTTCGAGCCGAACGTGGTCGCGGTCGAATGGCCCGAGGACAAGGCCGATACGCAGTACGCGCAGTTCCTCGATGGCAGCCTGCCGCCGTCCAGCAACGAAGTCGTGCAACTGGGCTATCGCCTCGCCAGGCAACGCGGGCTCAAACGCGTGCATGGCCTGGATGTCGACGGTGATTTCCCGTTCGAGGCCGTGCAGGCCTGGGCCGAGGCCAACGGCAAGGGCCAGGAACTCGGCGCCGCCCTGCAGCAGGCGCAGGGCATTACCGAGCGGATCACGGCGATGCAGGCGACGCACAGCATAGGCGGCGTCCTGCGCGACATGAATACTACGCAGGCCATCGACGAGAGCCACGGCTTCTACACGCGGTTGTTGCGCTTCGGCAAAGGCGACGACCAACCCGGCGTCGTCCTCAACGCCGCGTGGATGCAACGCAACCTCGCCATCTGCGCCCGGCTATTGCAGGCGCTCCAGCCCGGTGATCGTGCCGTGGTGTTCTATGGGCAGGGTCATGCCTACCTGCTGCGCCGCTGCATCAGCGAGACGCCCGGCGTGCAGTTGCTCGAGGCCAATGAATTTCTTCCGGCGCAGCAGCCGCGGCCGAAGAAAGCGGTCCATCCTTCAGGGCGCGGCCTCGACGCGGCGGTAGCGACTGGCATTGCCGTCGGCCCACAGCGTCTCCAGCGCGACGACCTTGTCCTGCGCTCCGCGTTCGAAGCGCACGCGCTGGCTGGGATCGCCGTCGACTGAGAACACGCCGTCGCCCAAGGCCTGCAGAAACAAGGGCGGGCGGCGACCGCGCCGCAGCGACAGGCGACCGTCCTGCTCGCCGATGGTGACGGCGTCGTAATGGCCGACGTACTGCGCGAGCGGGCCGGTCTTCGGCACAGTGGCGTGCGCGAGCAACGCTTCCAGCGCCCAGCGCGTGTCGGTGACTTCGGCACCTGGCGCCGCGCGTTCCAGAATGGCGGCGAGTGCGAGTGCTTGCGCTTTGTCCGGTGCGGCATCGGGCGAGGTGGGCACATCGGGCGCGACGCCGTCGCCTTCCCAGTTGCGGCCGGTGATCGGGCTGACGGGAGACCCGCTCGAGACGAAGACGGAAAAGCCCGAGCCGGCATCGACCATGCCGCCGGGATTCGCGGCGCCGCCGCTGGCATCGCCGACGAGCGTCGCGCGTCTGGCGTTCTTCAGCGTGTACGCGAAGGCTTCGGCTGCGGATCCCGTGCGCCCGCTGGTGAGCAGGTACAGCGGCACGTCGAGCCTCGGGTTCGGATACCAGTCGCGCGGCGCTTCGCTTTGCGTGCCGCCGCGCGAATGGAAGATGTTGTAGATGTCGGCGCCTTTCGGCGTGAATGCGCTGGCGAGATAGCCGACCATCGCAGGCGAACCGCCGCCGTTGTTGCGCAGGTCGATGATCAACGCATCGGTGTGCACGACCAGCAGCAGGGCGGCCTCGATGGCACGCCGGGCAGGTGCGTCGGCCACGCCGAACTCGAAATCGGCGAACTCGCGCAGATCGATGTAACCCACGTTGCCCGGCCACACCTCGACGCGACGGATGCCGAAGTTGCTGCGCGTCCCGTCGTCGTCGCTTGGCGAATGCGCGCGGCGCGCCATGAGGGCCGAAGCTGACTTCGACGCGCCGGGTGGCGACCAGCGTACGGTGAAGTGCGCGTCGAGCGGTTTCAGACGCCCGC
>JACMKK010000172.1 GCA_014380115.1 Luteimonas sp.
AGGATGCGCAAGGCGCCCGGATCCTCGCCCGTCTGTGCGCCCTCGGCCAGCACGTCGGCGATCGCGGCCGCGTCTAACAACCCGAGATTCGCGCCCTGCCCCGCGAGCGGATGCACCACGTGCGCGGCATCGCCGAGCACCAGCACGCGATCGGCAACATAGGATTGCGCGAGCTGCCTGCGTAGCGGGAAGGCGACGCGCCGCGACATCGGCGTGACCTCGCCAAGGCGCGCGGCGAAGGCATGGGTGAGCTCGCGCGCGAATGCGGCATCGTGCAGTGCCAGCACCCGCTGCGCTTCCGCGTCGGGCATCGTCCAGACGATCGAACTGCCGCCATCGGCACAAGGCAGGAAAGCCAGCGGCCCGCCCGGCAGGAACCGTTGCCAGGCGGTGTCTTCATGCGGCAGTGCCGTGTCGACATAAGCCACGACACCACGCTGCGCGTACTCGTGCGCCTGCACGTCGAGACCCGCCAGCCTGCGCAGGGTCGAGTCGGCGCCATCGGCCGCGATCGCGATGCGTGCTTCCAGGCGCGTGCCATCGTCGAGACGCAGCGTGACGCCCGTGGCCGCATCCTGTTGCAGATCCTCGACGCGCGCCGTGCGTACCTCGACACCGGCGCGCGGCAACGTCGCCCACAGGCGGTCGACCAACAGTGCATGCTCCACGATCCAGCCGAGCTCGCGGCGGCCGAAGGCATCGGCATCGAACACGAGCTCGCCGCCGCCGGCAGCATCCCAGACGCGCATGCGTCGATAGGGCTGCGCATTCGGCGCCTGTGCGTCCTTGTCCCGCTGAAGCACGGCCGCCCACACGCCGAAGCCCTCGAGCAACGCAGCATTGTCGGGTGCGAAGGCGTAGACGCGCAGGTCGCGCTGATCGGGTTGCGCGCGCGACCAGCGTGGCGGTTCGCTGGCTTCGACCAGCACCACTTCCAGGCCCAGGCCGGCCAGCGCCAGCGCACAGCTTGCGCCGACCACACCGCCACCTACCACCGCGACATCCGGACGCTGGCGGCGTGCCATCACGTAGTTGCCCCTGTGCAAGGTGAAAACACTGCAAGAGCAAATCCCCCCTGCCCTCCTTTTTCAAAGGGAGGAACAAGCTCGAGCCGCGCTTTTTTTCCGCCTTTGGAAAAGGGGGATCGAGGGGGATTTGCTTTTGCTGTCACCGGCACAACTCCGGCACGTCGCCGCGATAACCCATCGCGCCGCCGACCAGGAACGCCTGCGCGGCCGGCGACCGGTCCATCGCCAGCAGGCCGAGGCTGCGCAGCGGCCGCAACAACGGCGCCGCGTTCGAGGTCAACTTCGCCAAGCCGTCGGCAAACGCCAGCGTGCGCGCGCGATCCTCGGCACGCCGTCGCGTATACGTGTCCAACAGCACCGCGCTGCCCGGATCGGTCGCGCGCGAGCCGATCAGTTCGGCCAGGGTCAGGGCGTCACGCAAGCCGAGGTTGAAGCCCTGCGCGCCAATCGGATGCAACGTCTGCGCGGCGTTGCCGACCAGCACTGCGCGCGGCGCGGTGGTGCGTTGCGCGACCATGCCGATCGCCGGATACGCACTGCGCTCGCCCACGCCGAGCAGCGCACCCACGCGCCAGCCGAACGCACGCTGCACGCGCGCAAGGAAGGCGCGTTCGTCGAGCGCTGCGACCTCGTGGGCATCGGCACGCGGGACTGCATGCACCACGCCGAAATGGCGGTCGCCGCGCGGCAACAACGCAGTCGGGCCATCGTCGCCGAAACGCTCGTAGGCGGTACCGTCGGGTGCGCGTTCCGCACGCAGCCGCGCGACGAACAGGGTCTGCTGGTAGTCCTGCTCCTCGGCGGCGATGCCGAGCGCGTTACGCACCGCGCTGCGCGTGCCGTCGGCCGCGACCAGCAGGCGGGTCGAGAGGATCCGTTCGCCGTCGTCGCCGGCGATGCGCACTTCGCGCAGCGCGTCGTCGCAGTTCCCACAAGCGACGAAGCGTGCCGGCCGATAGCGCGTCAGTCCACGCAACTCGCCGAGCCGCGCCTCCAGCGCTTCGCCGAAGTCGCGCGCGACGACGACCTGGCCGAATGCGGCGCGACCATGGGCGGCGGCATCGAGGCGGATGCGCCCGAAGTCGCCCTGGCGGCTGACGTGGATGCGGCGGATCGGAGCTGTCGGCTGGCGCAATTTCTGCATCACGCCGAGTGCGCCGAGGGCATTGACCGTCGCCTCGGCAAAACTCAGGTTGCGTTCGTCGAACACGGCCGGCAGCTCGCCCGCGGGCGTCGCCTCGACCAGGCCGACAACGAGGTCGAGGCGGTCCAGCGCGATTGCCAGGCTGGCGCCGACCAGGCCGCCACCGACGATCAGCACATCGTGTTGCGCTGCTGGCGATGACGGGGCCGACGCGGACATTGCGTTATGCTACCGGTTCTGCGCCCAAAGACGTTCGCAAACCGATGACCCGTCCCGCCACAACGCCGTCCGCCACGAACGCATTGCTCGCTCCGGGCCCGCTGACCCTGACGATCCTGATGGTCGCCGCCGCGTTGACGCGCCTGCTGCCGCATCCGCCGAACTTCTCGCCGATCGAGGCCATCGCGTTGTTCGGCGGCGCCTACTTCGCCAGCCGTGCGCTGGCCGTTGTGGTGCCGTTGCTGGCGATCTTCGTTTCCGACATGGTGCTCGGCCCATTGCAGGGCGGGCA
Source organism: Luteimonas sp. (assembly GCA_014380115.1). GTDB lineage: Bacteria > Pseudomonadota > Gammaproteobacteria > Xanthomonadales > Xanthomonadaceae > Luteimonas. Next base: position 2,684 of record JACMKK010000172.1, read on the forward strand.
GTTCCTTGCCTATTTCGATCGCAAGGAATACCTGGATTACTTCCTCAGTCCGCAATCGTTCGCGATCTATGCCTGCATCGCATTGTCGGTCGTGTTTGGCTTTGGCCTGCGCAGCAAAGTCAACGGCGCCCGCGTCCTGGGCTACTCGCTGGCCGGATCGGTGTTGTTCTTCGTCGTGACGAACTTCGCCGTGTGGCTGACGGCCACGCCGCTTGGCGGCAACCCGGCCTGTACCAGCGGCCTGCTGCCCTGCTACGTGGCAGCGATCCCGTTCTTCCAGTGGACCGTGCTCGGCACGCTGTTCTACTCGGCAGTGTTGTTCGGCGGCTTCGCGCTGCTGCGACGGAAGCTGCCCGCGCTGCGCGCGCAAACGGTATAAGGCAAACAGGTGTAGATGCGCCGCTTCGGCGCGATCGACACGGCGCCAGGCAATCGGTCGCGGCCACGGCCGCTCCTACAGGGCTCCGATGGGCAATCGTCTCTCCAAGATCTACACCAAGACCGGCGACGACGGCACCACCGGCCTCGGCGACGGCACCCGCGTCGCCAAGGATTCCGCACGCGTCAACGCCTACGGCACGGTGGACGAGGCCAACTCCTCGATCGGCCTGCTGCTCGCCAGCGAACTGCCGCAGGACATTCGCGACCTGCTGACCACCGTGCAGCACCAACTGTTCGATCTGGGCGGCGAGCTGTGCATTCCGGGTCATGCGGCGATCGACGATGCCGATATCGAGCGCCTCGAACAGCAGCTGGACAGCTACAACGAGCCGCTGCCGCCGCTGAAGGACTTCATCCTGCCCGGCGGTGGCGAAGCCGCGGCGCGCTGCCATGTCGCGCGCACCGTCGTGCGTCGCGCCGAGCGCGAAACCGTGACCCTGTCGCACCACGGCGCGGTGCGGCCGCAGGCGATCCGCTATCTCAATCGCTTGTCCGACCTGCTGTTCGTACTGGCCCGCGTGCTCGCGCGCGACAGTGGCCACGGCGAAGTGCTGTGGCACCACGAGCGCCGCAAGCGCTGAGCGGTCGAGCCGTGTCGATCCCGGTCTATACGCATCCCGCCTGCCTGGCGCACGACACCGGGCCCGGCCACGCCGAGCGCCCCGATCGCCTGACCGCCGTCGTCGATGCCCTGCGCGATGCCCACCCCGACCTGGATTGGCGCGAAGCGCCGCGTGCGACCCGTGGGCAGTTGCTGCGCGTGCATGCCGACAGCCTGCTCGCCGCGGTACTGGAGACGCGTCCGGCGGCACGGATGATGCTGGACCCGGACACCGTGCTGTCGCCGCAATCCTCCGAGGCCGCGCTGCGCGCGGCGGGCGCGGCGGTCGCGGCGGTCGATGGCGTGCTCAACGGCGAGACCAAGACCGCGTTCTGCGCAGTGCGTCCGCCCGGGCACCACGCCACGCAGGATACGGCGATGGGTTTCTGCCTGTTCAACAGCATCGCCGTGGCCGCGGCGCATGCGCTCGACAAGCACGGCCTGACGCGCGTGGCGGTCGTCGATTTCGACGTGCACCACGGTAACGGCACGCAGGCGATCTTCGATGCGGATGCGCGCGTGCAATACCTCAGCTCGCACCAGATGCCGCTGTATCCGGACACCGGTTTCGCCAGCGAGCGCGGCATCGGCAACATCTTCAACGTCCCGCTGCCGCCCGGTGCCGGCAGCCGGGCCTTCCGCGAAGCCTGGAGCGAGCAGTTGCTGCCAGCGCTCGATGCGTTCCGGCCGCAGCTGATCCTGGTGTCGGCTGGATTCGATGCGCACTGGCGCGATCCGCTGGCGCAGCTGCAACTCGACGCCGCCGACTACGCATGGATCACATGCGAATTGCTCGCGATCGCCGCGCGCCACGCGCAGGGCCGCATGGTGTCGATGCTCGAAGGCGGCTACGACCTGCAGGCGCTGCGCGAATGCAGCGTGGCGCACGTGGCGGCGCTCTGCACGAGCCCATAGCAGGGCGAACCACCGATGCTGGCTCATTACCGCCTACAACCTGAAGCAGGCGGCGACGCACATGCTGGACTGTTGTGATGGCGGTCGCGCAGATCAGCCATGCCTGCGCCAGGCTGGCAGGAGTCGCGCGACCCGACTGCGTCTCGCACTGCTTGCATTACCATGGCTTGCGATGCCTAGGGCATCGGGACGCACCGCCCCGTTCGCGGTACCTTTTTGGGGAGACACGACTATGAAGATTCTCGACGTAGCTGTAACGGCCACAATAGTGCTGGCCGCCATGACCGTCCTGCATGCGCCGCCGGCGTTTGCAGCCACGAGCGCCTCCACTGCATCCGGTTCGTGCCAAGGCAACCTGCCGGCCTCCGACACCAATCTTCGCAACCGACCGCTTGCGATCAAGAACGAGGGCAGCAGCGCCGCTTTTGTTTCTTGCGCGGTGCCGACACCCTATAACCCGGAGAGCGTGGATGCTGCCGTCGTCTTCGTGACCAATACCACTGCGGCCGCCATCAATGTCAGCTGCACCTACGTCGACGGCGGCCTGCAGCCCAATGTGGTGTTTCATCCGAAGACGGTCGCCGTGCCGGCCAACGCCTTCGCTCCGATCATCTGGGAGCCCGCCGAATTCTCGCTGACGACGTTCAGCCTCTACGCGAACTTCAGTTGCAATGTGCCGCCCGGCGTGGAGCTCAACGTGGTCGGCCTGGACTACACGGAGTCCGCGGCGGCCCGATAGGCAAGCGACTGACATCCGGTTGCGTGCCGGGACTTGAAATGAAACACACGCCGGCATGCCCTCATGCCGGCGTTTTTGTTGCGCTGCGGCGGCGGAGGGTGCGAGCCGACGACTGTCAAGGCCGTTGGCGTTCAGCTTCAGTCCCTGGTCCTCAAGGCCACGATCAGGCCCGAGTGTTCTGTCGCTGCATTGCCGGTCCGCTGGCGATACGTCAAGCTAACCGCCGTTTTTCGTAGAACGGATGCCCGCGTGCGCCCAGCCCTCCGCCTGCTGCCTTTGCCCTTCTGCATCGCGCTCTCCCTAGCCGCTCATGCAGCCGAAGACAGCACGATCGACTGGGGTCTGTGCCCGATCGAACCGGCGGTCCCGACCTTCGCCGACGCCCAGGCGCCCATCGGCGATGCCGAGGCCCGCGGCACGCAGCCGACCGACATCGAGGGCGATTCGCTCGATGGCGTGCAAGGCCAGACGCTGAACTACAACGGCAACGTCGCGCTCAGGCGCGGCGACCAGTTCCTGGGTACCGACAAGCTCACCTACGACCAGGCGACCAACAAGTACGTCGCCGAGGGCAACGTCCGCTACCAGGATTCCGGCATGCGGTTGGTCGCCGAGCGTGCCGAGGGCGACCAGAACCTGGACGCGCACAAGATCGACAACGTGAAGTACCAGCTCATCTCGCGCCGCGGCAACGGCGGCGCCGATCGCATCGAGATGAAGGGTGCGCAAGGTGCGCTGTATGGTTCGACCTACACCACCTGTCCGCCGGACGAACCAGGCTGGGCCCTGCACTCCCAGCGCATCGACGTCGACACCGAAGCAGGCTTCGGCACCGCCCGCAACGCCACCGTGCGCGTCGGCAAGATTCCCGTGCTCTGGGTTCCTTACATCAAGTTCCCGATCGACGACCGCCGGCGCACCGGCTTGCTATATCCGGCGATCGGCTCGTCTGGTCGCAACGGCTTCGACTGGCGCCAGCCGATCTACCTGAACCTTGCGCCGAACTACGACATGACGCTGACGCCGCGGCTGATGACCAAGCGCGGGTTGATGCTGAACTCGGAATTCCGCTATCTCAGGCCCACGGGCCGCGGCACGCTGGAGTTCGGCTATCTGCCGTCGGACGATCTCGTCGAGCGCGAGCACGACGAGGAAATCGCCGAAGTCCCCATCGTCGAGAACCGTCGCGAGGAAGACCGCGCCATGGTCCGCTTCCGGGCCCAGGAGAACCTGACCAGACGCTGGCGCGCGATCGCCAACCTCAACTGGATCAGCGACGCACGCTACCTGGAGGACAACGCCACTTCCCTCAACGGTCTCTCGAACTCCTCGATCGGCAGCGACCTCGGCATTTACGGCAACGGGCGCAACTGGAGCGCCGGTATCATGGCCGACCACGAGCAGGTGTCCGACTACACCCTGCCCGAGACTTCGCTGACCTACGACCGGTTGCCGCGCGCATTCGCGCGCTGGGAGCAATCGTACGGACGCTGGTTCACGGCCGGCGTCGATACCGAAGCGGTGCGTTTCGAACATCCCTCCCATTCTCCGGCGCGACCCGGCGGCACGCGATTCGACCTCAAGCCCTTCGTCTCCATGCCGCTGGAAGGCGACGCCTGGTTCGTCAAGCCGACCTTGGCCTGGCGCTATACGAGTTATCGCCTGGACAACGAGTTCGCCACCCTGACGGACCTCTCGCCGACCCGCAGCCTGCCGATCGCCAGCGTCGATGCCGGCCTGTTCTTCGATCGGGAAACCTCGTTCGGCGACGAGGCCTACCTGCATACGCTCGAGCCGCGCCTGTTCTATCTCAACGTCCCTTACCGCGACCAGACCGGCATCCCGCGGTTCGACACCCAGACGATGACCTACAGCTGGGGACAGCTGTTCCGCGACAACCGGTTCACCGGCGCCGACCGCCAGGCGGACGCCAACCAGCTGACGCTCGCGCTGAGCAGCCGACTGATCCGCCAGTCGGACGGCCGTGAAAAGTTGTCGGCGAGCATCGGCCAGATCCGCTATTTCGACGACTCCCGGGTCACCGCCAGTGCCTGCACGACGCCGGGCGACATCTCCTGTCCGGGCACCATAGAACGCGGCAAATCCTCATGGATCGCCGATGCGTCGTATGCGGTCAACGATCGCTGGACGATCGATGCGTCCTACCAGTACGACCCCAAGATCGGCCAGGAAGACCTCATCAGCCTGCGCACGCGTTACCTCATCGGCGACTCCGGCGTCGTCAACTTCGGCTACCGCTATCGCCGCGATCTGCTCAAGCAGGTCGACTTCTCGTTCCTGTATCCGCTGACGCCATCCTGGAGCCTGGTTGGGCGCTACTACTATTCGCTGTACGACGATCCGCTGAACGACCCGCAACTACTCGAAGCCGTCGCCGGCGTGCAGTGGGAGAGCTGTTGCGTGGCGGTACGCCTGGTCGCGCGCCGCTACCTGCGCAATCGCCAAGGCGAGCTGAACGATGCGATCCAGCTGGAGATCGAACTCAAGGGCCTCGGCTCGGCCGGACCGGACACGGAGAGCCGCTTGCGCCGTGCTATTCTCGGCTACCACCGCGAGGATCTGTACCTCGTACCGCCGTCGGAAGTCAGCAGCGGCGATGATGATGAAGCGATCTCCCCCGACTTGCCCTCCCCTGATTCGATCCCATGAATAAACTCGTTGCTTGTCTGTTCGTTGCCGTCGTCCTGTGGTCGGGCTGCGTGGTCCCGGCCCAGGCGCAACCGCTGGATCGCATCGCGGCGGTCGTCGACGAAGACGTGATCCTGCAGAGCGAACTCGATCGCGCCGTCGCCAACATCCTCGGTCAGTACGCCAACCGCCAGGACCAGCTGCCGCCACGCGACGTCCTTGACCGACAGGTGCTCGAACGCCTGATCCTGGTACGCCTGCAGTCCGCGCGCGCGGCCGAAAGTGGCGTGCGTGTCAGCGACGAGGAGGTCGATGCGGCGGTCAACAATGTCGCCCGGCAGAACAACCTCAGCCTCGACCAGCTGCGCCAGCAGCTTGCAAGCAGCGGCAGTTCGTTCAGCGACTTCCGCGCCTCGCTGCGCGACGAGCTGGTCATCCAGCGTTTGCGCCAGAGCTTCGCGCAGAGCCGCATCAGCGTCAGCGATGGCGAGGTCGACGCGGCGCTCGCCGCGCAGACCGCGGTCGGCACGCAGTACCGGCTCGCGCACATCTTGGTCGCGCTGCCCGAAGGCGCGACGCCCGAGCAGATCACGACCGCGCAGCAGAAGATCGACGGGGTCAAGAACCTGCTCGACAAGCGCGAGATGGATTTCCATGCCGCGGCCGTGCGTTATTCGGACAGCCCGAACGCGCTCGAGGGCGGTGAACTGGGCTGGCGCAGCCTCGACGAGATCCCGGCCGCCTTCGCCGGCACGATCCGCGCGATGCAGGTCGGCCAGGTGATCGGGCCGACACGCGGGCCGAGCGGCTTCCAACTGCTCAAGCTGGTCGAGATGCGCGATGCCGAAGCTGGCGCCGCCAATAATGTCACCCAGTTCCAGGCGCGGCACATCCTGATCCGCACCGGCGACACCGGCACGGGGACGACGGTCAGCGACGCGCAGGCCAAGGCGAAGATCGACACCTTGCGGGCGCGGATCGAGGGCGGTGCAGATTTCGTGGCGACCGCCAAGGACAGCTCGGACGATGCGAGCAGCCGCGCCAAGGGCGGCGACCTGGGCTGGTTCACGCAGGACGAGTTCGGTCCGGAATTCGGCGTGCAAGTTGCCGGCCTGCAGGACGGACAGGTCTCGGCACCCTTCAAGACGCAGGCAGGCTGGCACATCGTGCAACGCATTGGCACGCGGCAGGCCGACGTCAGCCACGACAACCGCCGAGCCAAGATCCGCGAGACCATCGGCCAGCGCAAGCTCGAGGACGAATGGAATCGCTACCTGCGCGAACTGCGCGGCGAGGCCTTCGTCGACATCCGCAACGGCACGCAGCCCGCCGACGCCGCGCCCGCCAAGGCGCCCGCCGCCAGCGGCAGCTGACATGCCACGGCCCCGGCTCGCGCTGGTGCCGGGCGAGCCCGCCGGAATCGGTCCGGAGTTGTGCCTGCAGGCCCTGCGCCGGCAGTGGGATGCCGACCTGGTCCTGGTCGGCGATCGCGGCACGCTCGAGCAGGCGGCGAGTGCGCTCGCCATCCCGCTTGTCTTCCGGACAGCCAACACGATCGAGGCCGAAGCCGGCGACATCGGATTCGTTGAGGTCGCGAACGCCGTCGCCGGCGGATTCGGCACGCCGGATCCACGCAACGCCAACGCGGTGATCGCCGCATTGCGCAGAGCCGCCGAGGGCTGCCTGCGCGGCGAGTTCGACGGCCTGGTCACCGGCCCGGTGCACAAGGCGACCATCAATGCCGGCGGCATTCCCTACACCGGCACCACGGAGCTGCTCGCGCAGCAGGCGGGCCGCGAAGTGGTGATGATGCTCGCCAACGACACGATGCGCGTGGCGCTGGCCACCACCCATCTGCCGCTGCGCGGCGTAGCCGAGGCGATCACCCAGTCCAGGCTCGAGCGCGTGCTGCGCATTCTGCATGCGGCGTTGCAGGACGATTTCGGAATCGCCGAGCCGGTGGTGGCGGTGCTCGGCCTCAATCCGCACGCCGGCGAAGGCGGGCATCTGGGCCGCGAAGAAATCGACGTCATCGTGCCGGTGCTCGAACGCCTGCGCGGCCATGGCTTCGCGCTGCAGGGGCCGATGCCCGCCGACACCGCGTTCCTGCCCGACAAGCTGGCGGGCTTCGACGCGGTGCTGGCGATGTACCACGACCAGGGATTGCCCGTGCTCAAGTACAGCGGATTCGCGCAGGCGGTGAACCTGACGCTCGGCCTGCCCTATCCGCGCGTTGCGGTCGACCACGGCACGGCGCTCGAACTCGCCGGCAAGGGCGTGGCCGATCCGTCGAGCCTGTTCGCCGCGATCGCCACCTGCACGCAGATGGCCCGGGCGCGCATGCCGCATGTCTCTTAACGATCACCGCGCCAAGAAGTCGCTTGGCCAGCACTTCCTCCACGAACGCGGTGTCGTCGACAAGATCGTGCTCGCGATCGATCCGAAGCCCGGTGACCGCATCGTCGAGATCGGTCCGGGCCAGGGCGCCTTGACGTTTCCTCTGCTCGACCGCCACGGCGCGTTGACGGCGATCGAGTTCGACCGCGACCTGCTCGTGCCGCTGGCCGAGGCCGCGCGCGGCCACGGCGAGCTCACGCTGCTGCACGCCGACGTGCTCGACGTCGATTTCACCGCGCTCGCGCAGGAAGGCGCGGGCCCGGACCGGCAGATCCGCCTCGCCGGCAACCTGCCCTACAACCTGTCCTCGCCGATCCTGTTCCATGCGCTCGACCACGCCGCGGCCGTGCGCGACATGCATTTCATGCTGCAGAAGGAAGTCGTCGACCGCATGGCAGCCGGGCCCGGCAGCAAGGTCTATGGCCGGCTCAGCGTGATGCTGCAGGCCTGCTGCACGGTCACGCCACTGTTCAACGTCGCCCCGGGCGCGTTCCGTCCGCCGCCGAAGGTCGATTCGGCGGTCGTGCGGCTGGTGCCGCGCGCGCCGGACAGCATCGGCATCGACGATCCCGCGCGCTTCGCCG
>JACMKK010000173.1 GCA_014380115.1 Luteimonas sp.
ACGGTGACGGCCCCGCCGCGGTTCTCGCGGATGCTCAGCACGTAAGGTCCGCCTGCCGCATGCGCGGGCAGTTCGACGCGCCACGTGCCGGCGTCGGAAGCCGTGACCGTGGCGGTACCACCATCGAAGGCAACGTCGATCTTCGCGCCCGGCGTCGCCCAGCCCCACACGGGCAGCGGTTGGCCGCGTTGCATCACGGCGCCGTCGGAGAACAACAGCGGCAGTTCGATGGCGGCGCGTGCCGGTAATGCGAGCACGAGCAAGACCAGCGCGAGACTCTTGCCCTTAAGACGGCGCGACCAGGCCGACGTCTGCACCATCGCATTCATCGTTCGCTCTCCGCGTAGTAGTCGCGCATCACCTGCCACGCCAACTTGCGTTCGCCGCGCTCGGACAGCAGGCCCTTGCGGTTGTAGCCGGCCTGGAACGGATGCATGCGCACCGGCGAGCGGAAATCCATCAGCACCCACGGCGCGCTGCCGCGCAGGAACGGAATCCGCGCCAGCATGCGCAGCTGCTTGCGATAGAACTCCGCCTGGAATTCCTCGTTCCAGGCGCTGGCCACATCGTCCGCGCCGTGATGGCCGTGGCGCGCCTCGGCGCCGAATTCGGTGATCAGCAGCGGCTTGCCGAACGGCTTCCACACGACCTGCTCGGGTTCCACCGGCCACGGCACGTACCAGCCGAAGTATTCGTTGACGCCGACCACGTCGAGCGATGCGACCAGCGGATCGGTCACGGCCACCCGGTGGCCGTCGTCGATGCCGGGCGCATACAGTGCCGCGGCCACCAGTCGGCTGCGATCGAGTTCGCGTGCGCGTTGCGCCAGTGCGGAGAGAGCCGCATTGCGTTCGGCGCCCGGCGATGTTTCGTTGGCGATGCTCCACATCACGACTGCGGCGCGGTTGCGGTCGCGGCCGATCATTTCCGCGAGCATCGTCGCAAGCTTGGCCTGCATCCCGGGTGCGGCGAAGTCGATGCCCTGGTAGACCGGGATTTCCTCCCACACCAGCAGCCCCATGCGATCGGCCAGGCGCGCCACGTGTTCGTTGTGCGGGTAATGCGCCAGGCGCACGAAGTTGGCGCCCAAGTCTTTGGCGTGTTGCAGCATGCGCCGCGCATCCGCTTTGGAATGCGCGCGGCGGCCGTCGATCTCTTCATGGAAATTGACGCCGCGCAGGAACACCGGTTCGCCGTTGAGCAGGATCTCGTCGCCGCGCACGGCAAGGCTGCGGAAACCGATGTCCTCCTCCAGCGCGTCGTCGGGCGTGGACACCTGCACCTTGTATAGCCTGGGCTGCGCCGGCGACCACAACACGAACGGCGCCTCGAAGCGCACGGGTGCATAGCCATTGGCATCGGCCTGCGCACGCACGTCCACATTCAGCTCGGCGATGCGCACGCGCACCGGCTGCCCGGGTGCGCTGCCGGCCAGCTTCACCCAGCCGTCCACGCGCCGCTGCGAACCGGGCGCCAGCTGGATGAAGTAGTCCTGGATGTAGGTCGACGGCGTTTCGACCAGATCCACGTCGCGGGTCAGGCCGCCGTAGTTGAACCAGTCGAAGCCCAGCGCCGGAATGCCGTCCTTGCGCCGCTGGTTGTTGACGTGCACCAGCAGCCGGTTGTCGCCTTGCTGCAAACGATCCGTCATCTCGAACTGGAACGGCGTGAATCCGCCTTCGTGGCTGCCGAGCTTCTGGCCGTTGAGAAATACGTCCGCACGATAATTGGCGCCGCCGAAGTGGACGAACAGGCGGCGTCCGGCGCGGCGCGCGGCGGCGACGTCGTAGTCCAACGCCTTGCGGTACCACACTGAACCTTCGAGCCACATCAGGTCCGGCCGCTGCGTATTGAAATCGCCCGGCACTTCCAGCGTGACGCTATCGTCGAAGCCGTATTCGAAGAACTGGGTCTTGCCGGTCGCGGTCTGGTCCTTCCAGATCGCCTTCCACTGGCTGATGCCGTCGGCATACGGGTCGACCAGCGCCTGCCAGGTTCCGTTGAGGCTGCGTCGCTGGCGCGCCGGCAGATTGGTCAGCGGCGCAGACGCGGCCTCCGCAACGGACGTCGGCGCCGCGGCCGCGCGCTCCTGCGGACGCGGCGTGTAGCCTTGTGCACCCGCGAGCAACGGCGCGCACGCCAGCAGCACGGCACCGAGCCGACGGAGCAGGCGTACTGCGGCGAACTCAGCGCGGATCGCCATACACGATGCCCCGTCCGCTGCCAGCGAAGTACACGCGGCCGTACAGCCGCGGATCGCCGGTGACCAGCGAAATTTTTCCGTAGCGATGCGCGTCGTCGTCGATGCGCTGCCAGTGGTGGCCATCGTCGTCGGAACGGAACAGGCCGGCCTTGCCGTCGACCTTTCCGGACACGAACAGCGTCGGCGCACTGCTGCCCTCCTTCGGCTTGCCCAGGCCCAGCGAATCGGCATGCTCCACGCCCGGCAACCGCTCCAGTTTGCCCGCCGACCAGCGCAGCAGGCCACGCCAGGACGCGGTGAGATAGACCACGGCGCTGCGCTGCGGGTCCGCATGGATTTCCGGACGGAACCCATTTCCGGCTTCGCCCACGCCTGCGGCGACTTCCTTGAACTCCACGCCGCCGTTGCCGCTGACGTACAGCTTGCCGGTGATGCCGTCGAAGGCGTAGTAGAAGGCGGCGTCGACCTTGTCGGCTTCGATCACTGCACCGGCTGGCACGCCCTTGACCTTCTGCCAGCGCTTGCCGAAATCGGTGGTGATCCAGGCGTGCGTCGCCTTGTCCGGCGTCCAGATCACGCGCTTGCCGTCCGCGGCGATCGCGATCTGTCCGGCGCCCTCGCCTTCCGGTGGTTCGCTCGCGAACGAAGTCCAGGTCTTGCCGCCGTCCGCCGAGTGCGCGGCGCGTATTTCGTTGTGCACGCGATGACGGACCGTGCCGCTGCGTACGACGATCTGCGCTGCCTGGCCTGCGTAGTCGATGCTCTCGCCGTTGGTCAGGCGCGGACCGGCGTACTGCAGTGGCGAGGCGTTGAGATCGTCGTGCCGGAAGCCATCGATGTCGCCGAGCGCGCTGAGCAGGTGGGCGCCCTGCGGCGGACTGGCCAGGTCGAGCGCCACGGTTTCCTCGAGGCCGGCGTTCTCGAACCGCCAAGTCACCTTGCCGCCATCGTCATGATCGAGCGCGCGCAGGTTGCGCGAAGCCCAGATGCCATAGCCGGTGACGAACAGCGCGCGGTCCGGATCGAAGGGATCGATCTCGATGTCCGCCATCCAGTGCGGCGTGGCATCGCGCGTCCATGGCGCGCTGTCGTGTTCGAACAGCGAGCGTTCCAGCACGGACGTCCAATGCTTGCCGCCATCGGTGCTGCGGAAGATCTCGTCATGCGGTCCGTAGCGGCAGAACGTGGTCGCCAGCAGCACGTCGGGATCGTGCGGATCGACGCTCACCGCGCCCCAGCCGAAGCCGTCGCCTTCGCTGTCGATCGATTGCGGCGCCGGTGTGATGTCCGTCCATCGACCTACCGCCGGCTCGAATTTCCACACTGCGCCGTTGCGCATGCTGTCGGGGCCGGGTTCGTCGCCATAACTCAGGAAGTAGGCACCGTTCGATGCGCGGACCATGTGATTGGGGCGCAGGCCGGCAGGCTGGCCTGCGACTGGCGCCCAACTGGCACCGCCGTCGTCGGATCGGTACAGGCTGGTCGCGCGCGTGGAGACGCCTGCGTACAACGTCGGCGTCGGCGCGCCGGTGCTGCCGCTGCGCGGATCGAACACAACGAACACGATGCCGACCGGCTGCCGTCGCCAGGCATTGCTGGCGCGTGCCGCATCCGAAGTTGCGATGGCGGGAAAGGATGCGACCTTCGACCAACTCGCGCCGTGGTCGCCGCTGCGCCACAAGCCCGCGTCGCGCGAGCCGAAGAACAACACGCGTCCATCGTTGGGATCGACGGCCAGGCGCTCGCCGTTACCGCGTCCCAGTTCGTTGGCGCCGAGCTTGAACGGCAAATCGCTGCGCTGGAAGCTGCGACCGCGGTCGCTGGAGCGCAGGACGGCGCCGTTTCCCGTTTTTGCGGTGGTGTAAGTGCCCGCAGCGAGGTAGACGCGCTCGGGATCGGCGGGATCGAGCGCGATGCTTTCGATGCCGGCGAGGTTGACATCCTCCGCACCGAGCCAGTCGGTCAATGCCGACCAGCGCTGCGCAGCCGCGTCCCAGCGATACGCACCGCCGACATCGGTGCGCGCATAGAGCAGGCCGCGCTCCCTGGGGTGGAAGACCAGCCCGCTGACGAAACCGCCGCCGCCGATGGCGACGTTCTTCCATGCGTACCCTGCGGTCGTTTCATCGGCATGAACGACGCCGGTGCCGACCAGAACCACCAGCGCAAATAGCCACCGGGCACGCACGCCGGTCATGGCGTGGGACACACCGCGCCAGCCGGATCCGCTACCAGGCGCACTTCCGCGATCGACAGTTCCAGCGCCGAAGCCGTGCTCAGCACGAAAGGCTCGACGACGTTCGAAAGTTTCGCGCCGGCCTTGCGGAAACAGTCGAGCCTGATTTTCGCGCTGCGCCACTGTCCGGCTGGTGCCGCGGTCAAGAGCGAAGTGACTTCGACTGCGCCGCGGCAATTCGCGCCGCAACCGAGCACCAGAGTCACCGGTCCCTGCGGCGCGCGGTCGACGCGATACTGCCACTGCAACGATACCTCGCCATTGGCCTGGCGTTCGAGATCGAGCGGTTTCGCCTCGGCGTTGCCGACGATCGCCACGGCGGCCTCGGCGCTGCCGTTCCAGCGCAGACGACGTCCGCCTTCCTGCACGCCATTGGCATCGGTGGCGCGCAGTGAAACTGCGCCGCCGGCGGAGTCCGCGCTGTTGCCCGCGACCGGTGTCATCTTGCCGTCTTGGCGCAGCACCAGCTGCCACGGCGGCGGCGTGCGGCCGTTGACGTAGTAATTGCCGGCGTTGGTGGTCGCGGCATTGACGCCCGAGATCTCGGGCAGCATCGGCACCGTCGCCGGCTGCGCGTAGGTCAAGCCGTAGCCCAGCGGGAACAGCGGATCGTAATCCGCATCACCCTTGTTCAACTGCAACTGCGCGGCCGTGCGCGGCCACGAGAACGACAGCCTGCCGCCGAAGTCGTGACGCGGCTTGCCATCGGCGCCGGCGACCAGCACGTCGCCGACACCGCCGCCTTCGGTACCCGGCAACCACGCCGCGACGAACGCGTCGGAGGCATTGAGTTCCGGGTTCACCCACATTGGACGCCCCGACAGGAACACCGATACCACCGGAATGCCCTGCGCCTTGAGTTTCTTCAGCAACGCCAAGTCGCGCTTGTCGCCCGGCTGGTACTCGAGTGTCTGCACGTCGCCCATGAATTCGGCGTAGGGCGTCTCGCCATAGACCACGATGGCGACGTCGGGACGCTGCTTGAACGCACCGTCGACGCTTAATTCCGCACGTCCGCCGCCGGCCGCGAACGCATCGCGCAGGCCCTCGAAGATCGTCTGCGCATTCGGAAAATCGGAACGCTGGTTTCCGATCCCCTGCCAAGACAAGGTCCAGCCACCGGACTGCTGGCTGATGTCGTCGGCGCCGGAACCGGCGACCAAGACCTTTGCCGACGCCGCGAGCGGCAGCACGCCGCCGTTGTTCTTCAGCAGCACCAGCGACTTGCGCACCGCTTCGCGCGCCAGCGCACGGTGCTCGTCCGAACCGATCACGCCGGCCATGCCTTCCCACGGACGCGCCGGGTCGAACAGGCCGAGACGATATTTGACCCGCAGGATGCGGCGCACCGCATCATCGATGCGCGTCATCGGTACTTCGCCCGAACGCGCTTGCGCCAGCAGGTTCTCGTACAGGCCTTTCCAACTATCCGGCGCCATCGCCATGTCGAGGCCGGCATTGAAGGTCGCCGCACAGCTTTCGTTGCTGCAACCGGGAATCTGCCCGTGTCCGTTCCAGTCACCGACGACGAAACCCTCGAACCCCAGGCGTCCTTTCAGTACCTCGGTCAGCAGGCTGCGGTTGCCGTGCAGCTTTGCGCCCTGCCAGCTCGAGAACGACGCCATCACCGTCATCGTGCCGGCCTCGATCGCGGCCGGATAGCCGGCCGCGTGGATGCGGATCAGGTCCGCCTCGCTGGCCGTGTTGTCGCCCTGGTCGATGCCGCCTTGCGTACCGCCGTCGCCAAGGAAATGCTTGGGCGAGGCCGCGACGTGGCCGTGCTGCAGTGGCAATGGTGTTCCCGGCTCGCCCTGCAGGCCTCGCACCATCTCGCCGGCATAGCGTCGTACGAGGTTCGGATCCTCGGAATAGCCTTCGTAGGCGCGACCCCAGCCGTCGTTCTGCGGTACGGCCAGCGTCGGGCCGAAGGCCCAGTCGAAACCGGCTGCAGCGGTTTCCGCCGCGGTGGCGACGCCGATGCGGCGCATCAGCGCAGGATCGTTGGCCGCGCCGAGGGCGATGTTGTGCGGATAGATCACCGCGCCGATGACGTTGTTGTTGCCGTGCACGGCGTCGATGCCGAACAGGACCGGGATCGGCACATGACCTTCGCGTTGCTCGAGCGAGACGGCGCGATAGGCGCGCGCAGTGTCGATCCAAGGACCGACCGGCGAGCGGTCCGGCGCACCCAGCGGCGGCGAATTGCCGCCCGACAGGATCGAACCGAGCGGATATTTGCGCAGGTCCTCGGGGCGGACGCTGGAAGTATCGCCCTGGATCATCTGGCCGACTTTTTCCTCCAGGCTCATCTTCGCCAGCAATTCACCGACGAAGGCTTCCGTTTCGGCATCTTTGAAATCCGGACTGGCGGACTTCGGCCACAGCTCGGGATGTGCGACGCCTGCGGCGGCTTTCGGCGCTGCCTCGTCCTGGGTCGTGGTCGTTGGCGACTGCTGATTGCAGGCGCACAGCAGGGCGATGGCGAGGGTCGTTGCGATCGAGCGGCTCGCGGTCATGGCGGCTTGCATCCTTTTCTTCTGGTCTCGACGTGCCGGAATTGGCTGTAGCGTGCGCTATGCGCGCATGGTCGTTTCGTGCGCACGGCGCACGCTACAACACAACGTGCCATCGCGGACCGCATATGGCCCGCGATGGCACACCGATCCGAACATGGTCCTTGATGGCGTAGAACAGCGAAGCTTCCAGTTGAGCGGGGAGGGAGTGCCTCCCCTTTCCAGCCGTATCACGCTCAGAACGTCACGCGGAGCGTCGCGGCATAGCGTGTGTCGTTCACATACCAGGAGGTGACGCGCCGGCCGGCTCCGTTCTGGTCCATGATCGTGCGCTGTTCGGCGTTGTTGAGATTGTTCATCTCCAGGCCGATCTTGATGTTGTCGTTGAAGCTGTAGAAGACCGAGGCGTCCAACTGGCCGTATTCGTCGCTGTACACCGGCAGTTTCCAGGCAATGGCTTCATCATCGAGGTTGTTGTTGGTGCCGTTGTAGCCGTTGGGTCCGACCGACAGCAGGTACTCGCTGCGCCAGTTGTAGGCCACGCGGACCTGCCAAGGGCCCTTCTCGTAGAACGCGGCGACGTTGTAGGAATTCTTGGAGAGGCCGTCGGCCGGCAGGTCGCCGAACGTCGAGCCATCGGTGTCGACCGGCTCCGCATCATCCTCATCCGGCACGTCGGTCGAGCTGTCGATGTAGGTGTAGTTCGCCGAGATACCGAAGCCGTCGAATGGCGCCGGCAGGAAGTCGAAGAACTGGTTCCAGCCGATCTCCGCACCCTGGATGCGCGCCTCGCCAGTGTTGATGGTTTGCGTGACCAGGTACTCGTATTCGTTGCCGTCGGCGCCCGGATAGGGCACCAGCCGCGACTGGTTGCGGAAGTAGTCCTTGATGTCCTTGTGGAAGAAGTTGATCCAGGCCATGCCGCCCTTGTCCGGATCGAAGTACCACTCCAGCGACAGGTCGAACTGGTTGGCCTTCATCGGCTCCAGGTACGGGTTGTCGGTGGAACTGCCGGTGAGAACCAGCCTGTCGAGCGGCAGCTCGGTAGTGCCCGGTGGCGGCGTGTAGCCCGGCTCCACGGCAGCGCTCAGCACCTGGTAGGTCTGCATGTCGCTGAAAGCGGGCCGGGCGATGGCCTTGGAGGCCGCAAAACGCACGATCAGATCGTCGACCGGTTCCCAGCGGACATTGAGGCTGGGCAGGATGTCGGTATAGGAATTGCTGGCCGTGATCGACTCCGATTCGCCGGCGCCCAGATACGGCGCAAAGGCTTGGTTCGGATAGACCAGGAACCCCTGGGCGGTATTCTCGGTGCGCACCGCGCGCACGCCGACATTGCCGTCAAGACGCATGTCGTCCACGGCGAAATCCAGCATCGCGTAGGCGGCGGTGGTGGTCTCGTTCTGCACGTTGCTCCACTGCGGATCGCGTATGTTCCGCGGCGTGATCTGCCCATAGCAGCAGGTGTAGTACGGGGCGGCGGCGCCGTGGATCGCGAGATAGCTGTCCGGGAACCCGAGCGCCGTGGCCAGCACGGGCGCAAAGAAGGAGCCCGGTGCATTGACATCGCCCCGGTAGAAATTGTCGAAGGTGTTGAGGTGCGTCAGGCTGGAGTTGACCTGGTCGTTGAGGTCCAGACCAGGCAGCTGGCCTGCCGGCACCGCCCAGGGCTGCTGCCAGGGCTGGAACACCGGTTGCCAGTCGTAGCCGGTATCCCTGCTGGTGGCGCCGCGATCGGTCATGCGGACGCCGAACTTGACCGCCCGGAAGAAGCCGCTGTCGAAGCTGTGCTTGAGGTCGGCGCGCCACGCCACCTGGTCGGCGACGTTGTCGTCGCGATGGTCCATGGTGAAACCCCAGTAGTAGTTGGCTGGGTTTCCCGTGAACTCTTCGTCGATGCCGACCGACGGCGTGCCGCCGGTGAGGTTGACGTCGATATAGGGCACGTTGACGCCGAGCGACACCGTGGAATCCAGCCTCCGGGTCTCGGCCTTGACGTACTGCAGGTCGGTCGTCAGTTCGGTGCTGTCGCTGAGCGTCCACTTCAGGCCGAGGGAGAAGTCGGTGGTCTTGGACTTGCTGTTCGAGGCGCGGATGTCCGTGCCCATGGGGATATCGCCAGGCTGGACGAGCCGGCCCGAGCGGAACACGTTGCCGTCCAGTTCGAAAGGCTGGCTGGTGTCGATCGCGACCGCGGTGGGATCGTTCCCGACGAAGATGGCGTCCTCGTTCCAGAGCTCGTCGTACCGGCTCTGGAAGCCGGTGGCGTGAAGCTCGACGTCGTCGCTGGGTTGCCACTGCAGGGCTACGTAGACGCCCTGGCGTTCGCGTTCGAAATCCAGCGTGCGCCAGTCGGCGCCGCGCGGCAGCCAAAGTCGCTCGTTAGTGCCATCGCCGTCGACATCGGTGTTGTCGGTCTCGAAGAATGGCCGCACGAACATGCCGTCGGTGCGGGTGGCGAGTTCCGAATGCGCGACATCGATCAGGAAGCCGACCTTGCCGATGTTGGTGTCCCAGTTGTTGCTGTACAGGGCGGAGGCGGAAGGCTTCCATTTCTCGACGAAGTTGCCGTAGTTCTCGCTGAGGCTGAAGCCGATCCTCTGGCCTTCGAAGTCGAAGGGCTTGAAGGTGCGCAGGTCGACGGTGCCGCCGAGGCCACCCTCGATCATCTCGGCCTTTTGGTTCTTGTACACGTCGACGCCGGCCATCAGTTCGGAGGGCACGTCCTGGAAGCCGATGGCACGGCCGCCGTTCGCCGAGAAAGTGTCGCGGCCGTTGAGTTCGGAACGCACCTGGGTCATGCCGCGGACCTGCACGCCGCTGCCTTCGGCGGAGGGGTGTTCCGGATCGCCCGCCGAGAGGAAGCGGTCGATGGTCACGCCGGGGATGCGCGACAGGGTTTCGGTGACGCTGCGATCAGGCAACGCACCGATGTCCTCCGCGGTAACCGAGTCGACGAAGGTGTCGGCGGAGCGCTTGATGTCCTGGGCCCGGTAGACGGCACCACGGATTCCGGTGACAACGACCGTGTCGAGTTCCTTCGTCTCCTTGCTGTCCTGCTTGGCGCTGTCCTGCTTGGCGCTGTCCTGCTCGGTGTCCGCAGTCGCCTCGGCCGCTTCCTGCGCATACGCGTTGGCGCTGAGGAAGACGGCGATGGCGAGCGCCATGGCCGAACGCCTCGCCTCGCGGCTGGAACCCTTGTACGCCCGGCGACTCGCCGGCTGGCTTTGACGGATTGACATGGCTGCTCCCTCCGGAGGAACTGGCGTTGCGTCGAGATGGTTAGAAGCTGGTGACCGAGTGGCGCGTGGCAAGGCTGGTGTTGGAGTCAATCGGTACGGGGCCATCCATGTCGTGCTGCTGTTACCGTCGCCGTCGCTGTCAATGTCGTGGGGCATGGTCCGCGCCGGCGATGTTACCGCTAACATATTTGTTCGCAGCTTTGAGCTCGAACGGCGCCGGGCGCGTCGTGCGCGTACGCACGGGCACTCGACAGCGCGGCGATCGCGAGCGCGATGGCCGAACGCCGGGATCCACGGCTGGGGGATTGGCGCGCCACCCGGTTGGCTGAGGGGTGGCTCTGGCGCGTTGACATGATTGTTCCCTCCCAGGAGCCATGGCGAACGGTGTCGAGTTCTGACCGGGCCGTGGCGCTCCCGACTTGTTGCCTCAAGCTGGCTTGCCGACTCCGCTCTACCGGCGGATACCTGGCGCTGGCGCCGTCCGTTGTGGAATACATTGTGGCTTCGGCCCGAGAATAGGTTGTCGTCGCCATGCCATACCAATGAAATATTCCACTTTAGCTATCTTCTTTTGGAATATATTCAGCGCGTCGACTACGGCTTCCTCGCTCAGTCTTCGCCCAGGTAGCCAAGGTCCTTCGCCTTGCCGCGGCGCAAGCCTTGCGGAGGCGGCAGTTCGGCGTAGAGCCGGCGCGCGGTGATGCGTAGCTGGTCGAGCACCCGCTGCCCGCCCGGCGAAAGCAGATGGTCGCGGCGGCGGATGATGCCGAAGGATTCGATGCTCACGCCCAGCTCGATCGGCAGCACGGTCAGCATGTTCGCCTGCGTATACGGTGCGATCGAATCCACCGGCAGTGCCGTCAGCAAGTCGCTGTTGCGCAACAGGCTGGTGATCACCGGCAGCGCTGAGGTCTCGACGATGTTCTGCGGCCAGCGCAGGCCGCGTTCGAGGAACATCGCATCCATGCGCGAACGCAGCAGGCTGGCTGGGGGCGGCAGGATCCAGCCGAACTCGAGCAGGTCCGCGTGTTCGAGGCGGCGACGCCGCGTCAGCGGATGCCCGGCGCGGGCGATCAGCGAATGCGGCTCGTCGGCCAGGGGCTCGAAATCCAGCTCTGCCAGTCCATCCGGCCCGAGGATGCGGCCGATCACCATATCGAGCTGGCCGTCGACCAACCTCGCCACCAGCGGGCGGCTATAGTCCATCTCGACGCGGATCAGCAGGTCGGGGAACTCGCGCTTGACCGCCGCAATCGCCTGCGGGACCAGGTTGGTGCCAGGGTTGACCACGGTGCCGATGGCCACCTGACCCATCTGCCCGCTGCGCAGCGCGGCGATCTCATCGTGGGCACGGCTGAGTTCGGTCAGTGCGGTGCGGGCATGACGCAGCAAGACCTGGCCATACCAGGTCGGCTCCACGCCACGCGCGTGGCGCTCGAACAGCTTGACCCCGAGCATGCTCTCCATCTCCGCCAGCAGCTTGGAGGCCGCCGGCTGGGTCATGCTGGCCGCCTCCGCCGCCCGCAGCACCGAGCCGTGCTCGGACAGATGCAGCAACAGCAGCAATTGCCGGGTCTTCAGTCGTGTGGCGTTCGCCCAGTTCGTGCCTGTCTGGCTCATGACGAGTCCTGAGTATTCTTCCGAGGAATATCATATGACGAAAATTTCATTGGTCGAATATAGCTTTACCCCGCATCGTTATGCCACGGCGGCTATACACCGCCACCGCAGCCCGACGCTCCCGTTGCCGCGCCGCGCAGGCGGCCAAAGCAGGCTCGCGGCTCGCCCGGCGCTACCGGGCGCAAGGCAGGCAACCGCAAGCTCAGGGGCAGGAGAAGCCGGCATGGTCAGGCAGGACGGCAACACAGACCGCCGAAGGGACCGTCTCTCCCGCCTGCATCCGCGGTGGGCGCCATGAGCGGCCGCCTGCAGGACAAGGTCGCCATCGTCACCGGCGCCGCACGCGGCATCGGTGAGGCCACCGCGCAGTTGTTCGCGCAACACGGCGCGCACGTTTTCGGAATCGATCGCGATCCCGCCGACGCGCCCTCGCCGCAAGTGGAATACCTGCGGGCCGACATCACTGAAGTCGCCGCGATCGAATCGGCCATCGAACAAGTGCGCGCACGCCACGGCCGCATCGACGTGCTGGTCAACAACGCCGGCGGCGATGTCTTCTCCGACCCGCTGGCGCTGGCGGACGACGAGTGGGACCGCTGCCTGTCGCTCAACCTCAAGGGCGCGTGGAACGCGACGCGCGCGACATTGCCGTCGATGCTGGCGCAAGGCGCCGGCGCCATCGTCAACATCGCCTCGGTGCATGCGCACAAGATCATCCCCGGCGCATTTCCCTATCCCGTCGCCAAGCACGGCTTGATCGGCCTGACCCGCGCGCTGGGCATCGAATACGCGGCGCGCGGCATCCGCGTCAATTCCATCTCGCCGGGCCTGATCCTGGTGCCGCGCATCGAGGCTTGGTTCGCTTCGCAAGCGGATCCGGAAGCCAAGCGGCGCGAACAGACCGAATTGCTGCCGTGCAAGCGCATCGGCACGCCCGAGGAAGTCGCCTACACCGCGCTGTTCCTGGCCAGCGACGAGGCACGCTTCATCAACGCCACCGACATCCTGGTCGATGGCGGCCGTTCGCAGCTGTATCACGACTGATTGAAGCCGCGATTGATTGAGACCGCGACTGAGGCTGCGCATGACTCCCCCGCCCGACGACGCCATCGCTGACCTTACTTTCCGGCTGCCGCTGATCGCGATCCTGCGCGGCATCCGGCCGGATGAAGTGCATGCGCATGTCGACGCGCTGGTCGCAGAAGGCTACGACGCCATCGAGATCCCGCTCAATTCGCCGCAGTGGGCGCTCGGCATCGGCGACAGCGTGCGCAGCTTCGGCACACAGGCCTGGATCGGCGGCGGCACCGTGCTGCGCGAGGAGGACGTCGATGCATTGCAGGCATTGGGAGCGCGCTTCATCGTCACGCCGAACACGCGGCCGGCGCTGATCCGGCACGCGGTCGCGTGCGGCCTGCAGGTCGTGGCGGGTTTCGCCACCGCCAGCGAGGCCTTCGCTGCGCTCGATGCGGGTGCGCAGGCGCTCAAGCTGTTTCCGGCTTCCAGCTACGGTCCCTCTCACGTGCGCGCATTGCGCGCGGTGCTGCCGCCGGTGCCGTTGTTCGTGGTCGGCGGCGTCAGTGCGGATTCGCTGCCCGCTTTTCTCGCTGCCGGCTGCATCGGCGCCGGCATCGGCGGCGAACTGTACCGGCCGGGGCAGCCGCCCGAACTGACGCGGAACCACGCCCGGATATTCAAGCAGGTCTACATGGAAGCGACCCGATGAAGATCGTCCGCGCAGAAACCTTCCACGCCGCGCCGCGCTGGCTGTTCCTGAGGATCGAGACCGACGACGGCGTCGTCGGCTGGGGCGAGCCGATCGTCGAAGGCCGCGCCGCGACCGTCGAGGCCGCCGTGCAGGAATTGTGCGAATACCTGATCGGCAAGAATCCCTCGCGCATCAATGACCTGTGGCAGACGCTGTACCGCGGTGGCTTCTATCGCGGCGGCCCGGTGCTGATGAGCGCCATCGCCGGTATCGACCAGGCGCTGTGGGACATCAAGGGCAAGACGCTGGGCGTGCCGGTTCACGAACTGCTCGGCGGCCGCGTCCGCGATCGCATGAAGACTTATCGCTGGGTCGGCGGCGACCGTCCCGCGGACATCATCGCGCAGATGAAAACGCTGCAGGCGCTAGGTTACGACACCTTCAAGTTCAACGGCACCGAAGAATTCGCCATGCTCGACGGCCCGCGTGCAGTGGATGCGGCGGTGGAAAAAGTGGCGGAGATCCGCGCCGCGTTCGGCCACTCGATCAGCTTCGGCATAGACTTCCACGGCCGCGTCAGCATGCCGATGGCCAGGGTGCTGCTGCGCGAACTCGAACCGTTCCGTCCCCTGTTCGTCGAGGAACCGGTGCTGCCCGAGCAGTCCGAATACTATCCGCAGCTGGCGGCGGCGACCCCGATCCCGCTGGCCGCCGGCGAACGCATGTATTCGCGCTTCGACTTCAAGCGCGTGTTCGAGCGTGGTGGCTTGTCGATCGTGCAGCCGGACCTGTCGCACGCCGGCGGTATCACCGAATGCATCAGGATCGCCGCGATGGCCGAGGCCTACGACATCGCCCTCGCACCGCACTGTCCGCTCGGGCCGGTGGCGTTGGCGGCCTGCCTGCAGGTCGATTTCGTGTCATGGAACGCCGTGCTGCAGGAACAGAGCATCGGCATCCACTACAACCAGGGTGTCGATCTGCTCGACTACGTGATCAACAAGCGCGACTTCGATTGCGTCGACGGCTACATCGCCGCGCTGCCTGGCCCGGGGCTGGGCGTGGAGATCGACGAGGAGCGGCTGCGTGCGGCGGCCGCGGACCCGCCGCATTGGCGCAACCCGGTCTGGCGGCATGCCGACGGCAGCATCGCCGAATGGTGATGGCGATGACCGAGCACGCCGCTGCAAACGCCGAACCGGTACTCGCGGTCGACAGCCGCTGCGAACTGGGCGAATGCGTGCTGTGGTGCGAGCGGCGCGGGGCCTTGTTCTGGACCGACATCGCGTCGGCGCGACTGTGGATGCACATGCCGGACAGCGGCGCCACACAGCATTGGGATCTGCCCGATCGTCTGGGCTGTTTCTCGCTGTGCGACGACGGCCGGCTGCTGCTGGGTCTGGCGAAAGGCCTCTTCCTCACCGATCCTGACGGGCCACCGGGCACCTCCCTGGTGTTGCAGCATGTTGCCGACGTCGAGCGCGAACGCGACGACACGCGCATCAACGACGGCCGCAGCGACCGCCACGGCAACTTCGTGTTCGGCACCAAGGACGAACGCGACGGCAGCGCGTCTGGCGGCTACTACCAGTTCTCGTTTGCGCATGGCCTGCGCCGCCTCGCCCTGCCGGAGGCAGCCACTCCCAATTCCATCTGCTTCAGCGGCGACGGACGCACGATGTACTTCTGCGACTCGCGCGAACCGGAAATCCTGCGTTGCGACTACGACGCGGATCGCGCCATGGTTTCCAATGTGCGCAGGTTCACGCGCATCGATGCCGCGGGCGCGTCGCCGGATGGTTCGATCGTCGACGCCGAAGGCTGTTTGTGGAACGCGCAATGGGGCGCCGCTCGCGTCGTGCGTTACCGGTCCGACGGCAGCATCGAACGCAGCGTGTCGATTCCGACGAAGAACCCGTCCTGCTGCACGATCGGCGGTGCCGCCTTCGACCAGCTCTACGTCACGACCGCACGCGAGGACCTGAGCGCGGACGAACTGGCGCGCATGCCGCATGCAGGCGGCGTTTACCGCATGCCGCTGGCGGACGTGCGCGGGATGCCGGAAAGCCGTACGGTGACCGCGCCATGATCGCCATCGACTGGGGCAGCAGCAGCCTGCGCGCCTACCGCCTTGGCGACGACGGCGCCATCCTCGACCAACGCCGTGCCGACGTCGGCGTGCTGTCTTGCGACGGGCGCTTTGCCGATGTCCTCGCCCGCCACCTCGACGGCTGGGACGACGCGCGCATCATGATGTGCGGCATGGTCGGCGGTCGTGGCGGCTGGATGGAGGTGCCGTACGTGGAATGCCCGGCTGGCGAACACGAGATCGCAGCCGCGATTGCTCCACTCGAGAATGGTCCGACGATATTCGCAGAGCGCGACCTGCGGATCGTTCCGGGCATGATCGATCGCGGCTCCTCGCCGATCGCCGACGTGATGCGCGGCGAAGAGACGCAGATCATCGGCCTGCTCGACAGCCTGGTCGAGGGCGTCCACACCATCTGCCTGCCGGGCACGCACAGCAAATGGGTCCAGGTGCGCGATCACGCGGTCTCGTCCGTCCGTACCGCGATGACGGGCGAGGCCTACGCGCTGTTCCGTACCCATAGCGTGCTGGCGCGGTTGATGGCGATGGAGGATCCGCCTTTCGATGCCGCGGCTTTCGACGACGGGTTGCAACGCAGCGGCGATGCGGGCGGGCTGCTGCACCACCTATTCGGCATCCGCACGGCAGGGCTGCTCGGACGCCTGTCGGATACGCAGTCGCCCTCGTACCTGTCGGGATTGCTGATCGGCCACGAAATCCGCGCACAGGCGCCGCGTCCGCAATGCGTGCACCTGATCGGCAACGATCGCCTGCTGACTGTCTACGCCCACGCGCTGGCAGCGTTCGGCATCGAAGTCCGGCGCCATTCCGAGGATCTCGCGGCCATCGGCCTGCATCGCCTGGCACGCGTGATGGCGTAGCGGGCACTTGCAGCCCGAGTTGCGTCCCAGCGAATTTCGAGTCGGTACCCCTTCCGTTCCCGCGTTGCAGAATTGAAGGCGCGCAGCGCCTACGAATTCCTCAACGCATGCTGCGCACGGAGCTGGGCTTGAAGTAGCGCGAACGTTGCTGGCGACGGGGAATTCCGGTTCAGCTCGAAGGCAACGCGTGGCCGCTTCCGACCCACGAACTTGTGAAGCGGATAAACGGCTTGTCCGCGTTCAATGCATACCGCCGAGCTCGAGCAGGATCGCAGCGGAAGCCGCCGCGACGACGAGCACGGTCGCGCCGCCCCCGAACTGCCGCAACGGCGATTGGGCAAGCGATCGGTTGAGCGCGTACGCGCTGGCAAGGCGTGCGGCGACCAGGGCCCCGCCCAAGGCGTGTACGACGAGCGAGTGCGTGCCCAATGCCTCCCCGAACGCGATGACGATCAAGGCAAGTGGCACCTGTTCCGCAAAGTTGGCATGCGCGCGGATCGCTTGCGCCAGCTTGGCGATGCCGCCATCGCCACTGTCAATGCCGCTGCGGACCCGATTCACGATGACATTGATGGTGAGCGCCGCGCCAAGCAGGCCGAGAATGGCCGCATAGAGGGCACTGTCGATCGGAGTCGTTGCATTCATGCTGAAAACCTCTGGTTGTGCCGCGGATGCGTGGAGAGTGTTCTCGCCCCGGACTAGCCGACCGGCTGTTTGACCTTCCTGAGATAGGGCAGCACGCGCTCGAACTCCCCGAACTTTTCCCTGGCCTCGTCGTCCGCCACGGCGGCGGTGACGATCACGTCCTCGCCCTGACGCCATTGCGCCGGGGTGGCGAGCTTGTATTTCGCGGTCAACTGAATCGAATCGATCACGCGCAGGATCTCGTCGAAGTTGCGACCCGTCGTCATCGGATAGGTCATCGTCAGCTTGATCGTCTTGTCGGGTCCGATCACGAACACCGAACGCACGGTGGCGTTGTCGGCGGGCGTGCGTCCTTCGCAGGTGTTGCCGGCGCTGGCCGGCAGCATGCCGTAGAGCTGCGCCACGTTGAGGTCGCTGTCGCCGATGAGCGGATAGTCGACGACATGTCCGGTCGCCGTCTGGATGTCCTGCTTCCATTGCGCGTGGCTCTCGACCGGATCGATCGAGATGCCGATGATCTTGACGTTGCGTTTGCGAAATTCGCCGACCATGCCAGCCACGTAGCCGAGCTCGGTCGTGCACACCGGCGTGAAATCCTTTGGGTGGCTGAACAGCACGGCGTAGCCGTCACCCATCCAGTCATGGAAGTTGATCCTGCCGTGGGTGGTCTCGGCTGTGAAATCCGGGGCGGGATCGTTGATGCGAAGGCTCATGTCGTGTCTCGCCTGATTGATGGATTACGGGTAGCGCGCATTGGCAGCTCCCGGTGGCCGGTTGAGTGGCGGGAGCACGGCAGCCTGGCGGCTTGAAGCCGCTTCGGCTGCGTCAACATCGGATCGCTGCCCCCTGATTTGAGAGAGCGCGAAACCGGAACGAATCTGATCATCGCCGGCATCACGCCGCGTGAATCAAGCGCTGACATGCCAGTCCTTCTTGCCACGATCGAAGTCCGGAATGCGCTAGTCGTCGCGACTCGCTTCCTGGCACATGGCGCGATGTCCACGTAGGGATTCGAGGATCGATGCGCCGTGAACGGTGTGAGCCCATCCTGACAATTCCGCCGTCCCGGTCAGCCGACCTGGCGCACCGCTTCGCAAAGCGTGATCAGAACTGTCCCAGGTTGGCGCAATACATGAAGAGCCGCGGTAGCCCGCGGCGGACCCGCGCGCGGGCACTCCTTCTCGCTTCCACGGACATCACCTCTCATGAAGAGCACTCGGTTTGCCTTGATCACCACTGCCGCGTTGATGATCGCCGCGTCGATCCCGATCGCGGCACTCGCGGGCGAAGTGTGCGAAACCACCGACGGCACCGTCACCACACCTCCCACCAGCACCGCTGCGGGCGTGAACGCACTCGCCTGCGGCAATTCCAACACAGCGTCCGGCGAAGGCAGCACCGCCGTCGGCAACGCCAGCGTCGCGTCCGGTGACGTCAGTCAGGCGTTCGGCTTCGGCAACAAGGCGACGGGCGAGCACAGCACCGCGATCGGCGACTCCAATACCGCGGCCGGGGCCTACAGCACCGCGGTCGGCCGCGCCAATTTCGCCACTGGCGACCTCAGCCAGGCCATCGGCATCGGCAATTCAGCGTCCGGCGCACGCAGCACCGCGGTCGGCAGCTTCAATGTCGCGTCCGGTGACTTCAGTCAGGCCGTCGGCTATGGCAACACCAGCGACGGGCCCGAGAGCACGGCCGTGGGTTTCGCGAACTACGCCGGCGAGTTCGGCACGGCCATGGGCAACAACAACACGTCTTCCGCTTTGAACAGTACGGCCGTGGGCAGCATGAACACCGCCGAAGGCCAATTCAGTCAGGCCTTTGGCTACAGCAGCAAGGCGTCGGGCGAGCACAGCACCGCGGTCGGCAGCTCCAACACCGCGGCCGGGGCCTACAGCACCGCGGTCGGCCGCGCCAATATCGCCAATGGCGTCTTCAGCCAGGCCATCGGCGCCGCCAACACCAGCGACGGGCCCGAGAGCACGGCAGTGGGTTTCGCGAACTACGCCGGCGAGTTCGGCACGGCCGTGGGCAGCGGCAATAGCGCGACTGGTTCGGTCGCCTCCGTATTCGGCCGCTATAACAAGGCGCCCGGCGCCCTAAGCCAGGCCATGGGCAACTACAACACGTCTTCCGCTTTGAACAGTACGGCCGTGGGCAGCATGAACACCGCTGAAGGAATTTTCAGCCAGGCCATCGGTAACTACAACACCGCTACGGCGGGGAACGGCACCGCAATCGGCGTGGCCAATACTGTGCAAGTGGGCGCATTGAACAGCTCGGCTTTCGGCGGCTTCAACACGGTCCAAGGCCGCGACAGCGTGGCGACAGGCCGCAGCAATCAACTGGCCGGCAGGAACAACATCGGCCTCGGCACCAGTAACGTCGTCAGCGGCGACTGGGCCACCGCGATCGGCACCAGCAATCAGGTTTCCGGCTTGAACGGTATCGCGCTGGGCAATTTCGCCGTGGTGACGGCGACCGACAGCGTAGCGATCGGCACGAACTCGGTCGCCGATCGCGAAAACACCGTGTCGATAGGCGCTAGCAGTGGCACGTATCGGCAGCTCGTCAACCTTGCCGCAGGCGTGCAGGACAACGATGCAGTCAACGTGGCGCAGTTGTTTCCGTTCGCCACTGCGCTCGGCGGTGGCGCCAGCTTCAGCGGCGGCGTGCTGTTCGCGCCCACCTATACGATCCAGGGCAGCAACTACAACAACGTCGGCTCTGCGTTCGCCGCCGTCGACGCGCGCCTGACCACGCTCGGCAGCCAGGTCGGGACGCCGGGACCGGCCGGTCCGCAGGGACCAGCCGGTCCGCAAGGTCCTGCCGGACCGCAGGGCCCAACCGGTCCACAAGGACCGGCCGGCTCAGGTGGTGCGGATCCGGAGGCCGTGCGTTATGACGACGCCAGCCATGCCCAGGTCACGCTCGACGGTGCGGACGGCACGCGCATCAGCAATGTCGCCGACGGCGTCGCCAACACCGACGCTGCCACTCTCGGCCAGGTCCAAGCCGGCGATGCGACCACGCTGCACAGCGCGAACACCTATACCGATCAGAAGTTCGCATCCCTCGACCTCGAGTTCGGCAATCTGCGAACGGAAATCAACGACCGCTTCGAGCAACAGGACCGGCGCATCGACAAGGTCGGCGCCATGGGCGCAGCGATGGCCAACATGACCGCTTCGGCCGCCGGCGTACGCACCCAGAACCGGATCGCGATCGGCGTCGGCAATTACCGCGGCGCCAATGCGCTGGCGTTCGGCTACCAACGCGCCCTCTCCGATCGCGCCGTCGTCACGATCGGCGGCGCCTTCAATGGCGACGACAGCCAGGTCGGCGCAGGCGCGGCGTTTGGGTGGTGATGCCGTCGGGCGGGCACGCTGGTCGAGTGTTCGCCTCGATTCGAGGTTATTGCACCGCGCCGCAATCCGCGAACCGTGCAAACAAACGAGCCCGACACCGCGCGCTCGGGAGCGTGCACTCGAGCTAGGCGTCGCGCGGCGGGTGGACGTATCGATTGGGCACATTCCCCAAAGGCGGAGCTGTCCTCCCCGCTGCCTGGAGCAGGACGCTTACGTTGGCATACACGTCGCGTTCGCTGCGATGCATCTGCGGAAGCAGCCCGAGTTGAGCATAGGAGACCGGAGTCACATCAAAACAGGTCGTCTCCCAGTCGAAACCCTTGCCCCAGGTAATGCCAGCGAGAAGGATGTCGGCCCGCGCTCCTGCGTCCAGCAGGAGTCGCATCAGGGGTTCGGAGCGGTTTCCGCTGGAGTTCACCGTATGAAACAGCGGCGTGTGACCGTTCATTCCGAAGTCGTCCACCGCCGCACGCGCATCGACTGCCGCACCCGCCGCGAGCAGCACGCCGGCGACCTTCGGGTGGCCGTACTCCGCAGCCACGTGCAGCAGCGAGGCGCCGACCAGCGGGGTGAATGCCGAGGCCATGCTTGTCCTGTGTTCAAGAAGAAGCGGATTGCCTTGTAGTGCGGCCGAAAGCGACACCGCGTCGTCAAGCAGTACCGGAGCGATCAACGGATCGTCGAGCTCGGCGCCATGCTCGAGGAGCAAGCGAAGGCATTCCGGGAATCGGTCGGATCTCGTGTACATCTCGAGGAGTGAATTGACCGGCGTCTTTCCCCGTATCGGAGCTCGCACGTCGAAACCGGCCTGCAGGACAGCGTGAATTCGCTCGACGGAATGCAATTCAAACGCAACGAGAAGTTCTTCGTAATGGCTATTCACATGTGCATGTCCAACGCGTGGGTTAATCCGAGCCGTGATCGGCTTCGGCTTGAATGAACTGTTCGCGCCTGCTTCCAGCTCTAGTAGATCACACGTTCGCACCGCTCACATCTGACGGAAGTGATGCAAATAACTGCGGCTTACGGGCAGCACTTCTTCACGACCCTTTAGGTGCACGTGCGCGGTTTCGTTGAGGCCGCGCGTGACGTGGCTGATCGCGCGTAGGTTCACCACCACCGAGCGATGCACCTGCACGAAATGCGCGGCGTCGAGTTGCGCGGCCAGTTCCTTCAACGGCGTACGGATCAGGCCCTCGCTGGCCTTGCCGCCGTCGCCGCGCCAGGCGACCAGCGTGTACTTTTCGTCCGAGCGCAGGAAGTCGATCTCGTCGACGGACACCAGGCGCAGCGACTGCCCGACCGAGACGCGGATCCAGCGCAGCGGAGCAGGCCCATCGTCCTTGCGCAGGCGCGCCGCAAGTTGCTCCAGCAGCGCTTCGGCGTCGTGCACCGGTTGCGCGGCGCGCAGTCGATCCTGCAGACGCGCCACGGTGTCGGCCAGGCGTGCCGGCTCCACCGGTTTCACGAGGTAATCCAGCGCGCCCTGCTCGAAGGCCTGGACCGCGTACTGGTCGAACGCGGTGACGAACACGAGGTGCGCGCGACGACCGATAAAACGCGCCGCCTCCACGCCGGACAGGCCCGGCATATGCACATCGAGGAAGCAGATATCCGGCTGCTGCGCCTCGAACTGCTCGACCGCCTCACGGCCGTTACGCGCCTGGGCGACCACCTGTAACCCGGGCCAGGCCTCCGCGAGCAGGCGCGTGAGCTGCTTGCGCAGCAGCGGCTCGTCGTCGGCGATCAATGCGGTCGGGCGCTGGTCTGTCATGTCGCGACCCGCCGTGCGGGGAATTCGATTTCCGCGGAGACGCCGCGCGGTTGCAGCGAACTCAGTCGCAACTGCGCATCGCCGCCGAAGGCCAACTGCAGGCGTTCACGCAGGTTCGAAAGACCGGTGCCCTGCCCGGCGCCGGCCTGCTGTATGCCAACGCCGGTGTCGATGACCTGCGCGCGGCAACGTCCGTCGCGCACACGCACGTTGACCTCGATGCGGCCGCCCTCCTCGCTCGGATCGATGCCGTGGCGCACGGCGTTCTCGACCAATGTCAGCAACGTCATCGACGGACAGTTCAGCGCGAGCGCGTCGTCATCGGCGTGCAACGTGAACTGCAGACGGTCGGGCATGCGCATGTGCATCACCTCGAGATACGCACGCACGAGTTCGAGTTCCTGGCCCATCGTGGTGGCCGGCTCGTGCAGACGCGGCACTGCAGCGCGCAGGTAGGCGATCAGACTGCCCAACACCGTCGAGGCCTGTGGTGAGCCTGACTCGACCAGCTCGCGTACGTTCGCCAGTGTGTTGAACAGGAAATGCGGCTCGACCTGCGCCTGCAGCAGCCGTAACCGGGCGTCGAGTGCATTGCGCTCGTATTCGCTGCGCTCGAGATCGAACGCCAGCGCCTGTCGTTGCGCCTCGCCGCTGATGTGGCGATACAGCGCCGACATCGCGATCCAGGGCGTCAGCAGGATACCGACCCCGGTGAGCAGCCCGAAGCCGCCCATGCGGTCTCCGTCCTGCGTCCAATGCACCGCGTCGCCGAACGTCGTCAGCGAATAGACGACCGCCACCGCGAACGGCATCACCAGCGCCACGCCTGCGACCTGCAGCGCCCAGCGCGCCAGCCAGCGCGGCAGGCGTGCCGGCCGGCGCTCGAACAGCCCAAACACCAGCAGCTGGATGCAACCGACGAACACCATGCGCACGAACAACACGCCCCACGATGCCTGCCAGCCCGGCAGCAAAAGAATGCTCAGTACCAGGCTCGTGATCAGCACGACGCGCAGGCGCCGCCAAGCCAGCACACGCGCGAGGCCTCGTGGTTTGCGTGGAGCAGCAGCTAGCGCCATTGGACGACTATAGACCAGGGAATCGGGCGATCTCGCGCCTTACGGCCTGGCCTCGTACTGCCTCGCTGTCGTTCGTCCGTTGCATTCGTGATTCGTCCCGCCCAAGCCGTCATCCGTCGCAACTGCCTCGTTCTCGCTCGTTCTCACGAGCATAGTCCCGGCCGAAGGGAAGCAGCGGGTGCCCGGCAAGTTACCTGCGTCAATTCCATGCTGTTATTCCAAACGTAGGGCTGCCATTCCGATCGTGGTGCTGTCGTCCGAACGTAGTGATGAATCTGCTTCAAAACAGACCCTTCGCTGCACTCAGGATCACAGGCTTCATCCGCGAATCCGGGATGCAGATACCCGCAACTGAAGGAAGGCGACGATGAAGCTACGCAATCGGATCCTGACCGGCCTTCTGGTGCTCGCGGCGCTTGCGCTGGCGTCGCTGGCATTCGCCGTCAGCCACGACTCGCCTTGCCCCGTTCCGGAGGCTCTTCCCGATGGCACGACGCGGATGAAGGCCATCGTCCAGCGTTGCTATGGCTCGGCCGACGTGCTCAAGCTCGAAGAGATTGCCAAGCCGAGCGCAGCGGACGATGAAGTCCTGGTCAAAGTGCACGCGGCCGCAGTCAATCCACTCGACTGGCACTACATGACCGGCACGCCGTACATCATGCGCATGTCGTCGGGCCTGGGTGCACCGGAAGACATTCGCATGGGAGTCGACTTCGCCGGGACCGTCGAAGCCGTCGGCAAGGACGTCAAACGGTTCAAGCCCGGTGATGAAGTCTTCGGTGGCAGAGGCGGTGCACTGGCCGAATACGTGACGGTCCGCGAGGATCGGGCGCTTGCGCGCAAACCCCCCAACGTTAGCTTCGAGCAGGCGGCCGCCATCCCCGTCGCGGCCATCACCGCACTGCAGGGTCTTCGCGACATGGGGCGTCTACATCCGGGGCAGAAAGTGTTGATCAACGGGGCATCGGGAGGCGTGGGGACGTTCGCGGTGCAGATCGCCAAGTCGCTCGGGGCGGAAGTGACCGGCGTCTGCAGTACCCGTAACGTAGAGATGGTGCGATCCATCGGCGCAGACCACGTGATCGACTACACCAAGGCGAATTTCACCGAAGGTGCGCAGCGCTACGACGTGATTCTGGACAATGTCGGCAATCACGCCTTACTGGACACCCGACGCGCGTTGAAGCCGGGCGGCATCCTCGTCATGGTCAGTGGCCCGAAACGCGATCCGTGGCTCGGGCCGATTTCCCGCGTGATGCAGGCCGCCCTGTTGTCGCCGTTCGTCAGCGAGAAACTGGTCAAGTTCTTCGCAGAATTGAACCAGGATGACCTGAATGTCCTCGGCGATCTCGTTCGCGAAGGCGAGCTGACGCCGGTGATCGACAGGCGTTACACGCTCAGCGACGTACCCGCGGCGATCCGGTACCTGGAAACAGGGCGCGCGCGGGGGAAGGTAATCATCAACCTGCAATAGGACCGTAGGCCGGGTTGGTTTCACCAAACCAGCGCTTTTGATTCGTTCTCCCGGTGTGCTTGGTTGATGGATCCAGTCCAGCCTACGTGCTGGAAACAGGACGCGCTCGGGGCAAAGTGGTGGTGGTCGTGGAATAGCGACTCTGGGCCCTTGCAGCACGACACGCGATGAGATCGCAGCAACCGAGGAGTAAACTCGTGAAGTGGATCCACATCATCGCTGGACTACTCGCGCTCGCTTCAGGAGCGGTCGCGCTCTACGCCGCAAAAGGATCGCCGCTGCATCGCAAGGGCGGGATGGTCTTCGTCATCGCGATGCTGGTACTCACAACCAGCGCCGTGCTAATGGCGACGTTCCTGAGTCCGAACAGGCTGAACGTGGTGGCCGGCGTGACGACCTTCTACCTGGTCTGCACCGCGCTGCTCACGGTGCGGCGTCCCGTCGAGCAGGCGCGTGGACTGGCGACGGGATTCATGCTGCTCGCGCTGGCGACAAGCGCGTATGCCTTCACGCTGGCCTTCGAAGCGGTGAACAGCGCGAGCGGCAAGGTGGATGGCATGCCGCCGCAGCCGCTGGTCGTGTTCGGCGTGATCGCCCTGTTGGGTGCGCTTCTGGATGCGCGCATGTTATGGGCCGGCAGCCTTCAAGGCGCCCATCGGCTCGCCAGGCATCTGTGGCGCATGGGCTTCGCGATGTGGATCGCGACCGCATCATTCTTCCTGGGCCAGGCCAAGTTCTTTCCTGAGCCGATTCGCAAGTCGGGCTTGCTGGCGATCCCGGTCTTGCTGGTGCTCGTAGTGATGCTCTATTGGCTGCTGCGCGTGCTCTTGAAGCGGCGCAATCCGGCTGCTCTTCCGATGAGGTCCGACGCAAGCGGCTCCACGTTGACGACCCGGCCCTGACATCGCGCCAGGCGCGACGTCAGTGGTTTGCGCTGAAGTGACGTCTCGTGGCGAGGTCGAGAGTCGCACCGCCAGCGCGACGGCCAGAAGCGGATCCCGCGTTTATTCCGGAGCCTGCGACGATGACCGCAAAGCCATGGCCGCCGTGGTTGCAGAGCGGAAGCTTGTCGTCGTTGGGTGCAATGAGCTCGCGCTTGCTGCCAGCCATGTCGCTCTCGCACAGGTGACGTTTCCGATCCTGGCCGGGCGTTCATGAAGAATGCGAGAAAGCGCGGCAGGGTTCGCGACCGGAAGCCAAGCAACTCGCGTATGCGCTAGACGCACCAGTGCACGAAGTCGACGTATCCTCGTCGACTTCGTAGCAGTGATGCGGAATTTAATAGTAGGTAAAACCGACGATATTGATTTCGACGCCTGGCGGAAGGAGGCAACTGAAATTCTCGAAACCCGTAAACGTCGTACCGCCGTTGTCGGACGCGAACCAATTCATCACTGCAGCACCGTTCGATGGGAGAGTGATGGTCTTCGGGTAGAAGAAGATCAAGTCGGATGCGATCAGTGCGCCATCAACCAAGGTGCAAGTGAACTCCACGGGTGCGGCGTTGGTATTGATCGCGACGACGGTGGCAGATTCCACGACCTGCGGGTTAAACCCATACTGGGCCGCGCAGGAGACGTAGACAGCGGTGGCTCCCTCGTTGCGTATCGCCAGTGGGCGCTTGCGAAGATTGACGTCTGCCTCCGTCGTGTTGGCTAAACACGAGCCCACCGCGGTCGCGGCGCTGGCGGCTGCTTGTGTCGGAGGAGTCTGGATGAGAGCGGCGAAGCCGAGGACCGCGGCAGCCGAGATTGCACACTGGGAAAGTTTCATTTGAGTGTTCCTTACGAGGTTGATTTCAACCGCGGCTCGGCGTTCAAGGACGCGGAACCGACTAGGTTCTAGTCACGGGGCGGATCTACGGGCGTCGACCTGGCGTTACGGGTCGGGCTGCGTGTATTGGTAACCGACGAGATTGATCTCCACCCCTGGCGGCACGTTGCAGCTGACATTCTCGTAATTGGACAGTGATGTCCCCCCGTAGAGCTCGGATGGCACCCACTCGACCGAAGCGAACGTGAAGGGCGGCAGCGAAACGGTCCTGGTGTAATAGGCCACCTCTCCTGGAAGTGGCCAGCCATTGACGAGCGTGCAGGAAAGCTCAACCTGTCTTTCAGTCAGATTCGTCGCGACCACAAAGGCAGTCGGGGATTGGTACATGAAGTACCCCCACTGAAGGCCGCAGCTGATGAAGACGCTGGACGTACCGTCATTGCGGAAGGCAAGCGGACGCTTCCGTAGTCCTGCGTCATAGTTGTGTCGACTCGCCTGGCAGGAACCGGTGGCTGTGGCCACGCTCAACGACGCTTGGGCCTGCGGTGCATGACTGATCGCGGCGGCTGTGAAGACGATGGCGGCCGCGATCGCGGAACGGGACGGTTTCATGACCTGTCTCCTGAAAGTTGGGTCGCGTCGGAAGGTCCTTGCTCATACGTGCGCAGAACGAATCCACTCCTGGTCACTGACGTTGGCCGTTTTACGCCCACTTGAGTTGCGAGGAGTGCCTAAAGTCCAAGGCAGCGGGTCGTCTCATTGGCCTTGGCATTCAACATTAGAGCGATGGCAAGGGGCGCGATCCACTTGGTTGAGTAAGGTGGCCAGGGTTTTGTTCGTCCTTGAACGCCACCCTGGCCAGGCATCACCACCGATAGCGCAATCCCGCGCTGAGGTTGTGGGCCTTGAAGCCGTCGCCTGCCTGATAGTCGTAGTCGACGAACAGGTCGAGGTTGTCGTTGCGGGCGGCGAGGCCAAAGCCGATGACGCCGCGGTCTTGAGGCAAGGTCACGCCACGCACGCGCCAGCCGAACTCCGGCGTGCGGTAGCCCAGGTCGGGCGCGCCGGCGAAGGCGACGTCGAACTCGGCGTACTCATCACCTTCACTGTGCAACCAGCGCGCTTGCACGGTCGGCTCGAGCGTCCACTCGCCACGCTTGAACGTGGTCGACCAGCGCGTGCCTGCGCCGATGGTCAGGCGCTCGACACTGTCCGAACGCCCGATCAGATCGAGATCCTGCGCGCCGTGTTCTTGGAAGCCCTGGCTGGTGCCGGCGACTCTCCCAGTCCGGTTCGTTTTTCCCGAAGAGACGGAAGAACACTTCGTGGATCAGCTCGGGTGCGCTCAAGGTCAGCATGCCGCGTTCGCGACGCAGCAGTTGCCGCGCGATCTGGTGCAGGTTGTCATAGAGCAGGCTGATCGCCTGGTCGCGCGACTGCAGGTCGCCGGCGCGTCCTTCGATGAGCAACCGGGTGATGTCGTTGGGGTCCTTGGGCGTGGTCAAAGCGTGCGATCCCCGACTCGATGCGCATAGAAGCGATACGGAGCGGTTCGGATCCAGGCGCGACAAGCGCATGGATCCCGAACCGCAAGGCACCGGTGCAGCCTAACGTTCCCGAAATTGGCCGCCCTGTAAATGCCCGCTGCGTGCCTTCACGGGCCGTCGTTCATCGGCGCGACGGGCTGCAGCTGCACGACAGTGCCATCGTGCGTCCCCCATCATCCGCTCCGGTTCGCGCAATTAACTGAATCCAAAGGCGTTTACGGCCTACCGCCACGTCGCGTAGCAGGCCGGGACCGCCGGGCAGTTTTCCTATGTCCTTTGCGGCGAGACCGAAGGCGCGGAACGACGGGACGCCTCGTCGACCCGCTGACCGGGCCGATCTCCGGCCCGTCCTATTGCCGACTCAACGGCGCAAACCCATCACCAGTACGCCCGCGCCGATCATCGCGATGCCCAGCCATTCCCTCGCGCTGGGGCGCTCGCCCAGGAACAGGAACGCGAACACGACCACGAGCAGCAGGCTGAGCTTGTCGACCGGCGCGACCTGCGTGGCGTCGCCGAGCTGCAGGGCCCGGAAGTAGCAGACCCACGACGCGCCGGTCGCCAGCGCCGAGAGCACCAGGAACAGCCACGTCCTGCCCGACAACTGCAAGGGATCGCTCCATTTGCCGGCGTACCACACGAACAACGACAGCGGCACGATCAGGATGCAGGTGCGGATCAGGGTCGCAAGGTCCGAATCGACGCCGCGCAACCCGAGTTTGGCGAAGATGGCGGTCAGGGCAGCGAAGACCGCCGCCGACAGCGACCATGCAAACCAAGTGGGGATGCTGCTCACGTTGCACTCCCGGGATGACGTTGCCCCCCAGTCTGCGCGCACGTGCCGCACCGCCACAATGCGGCGAGCGCGCGTCGGTCGCTAGGAACGGCTGCAGGACTGGAACAGATCCAGGCGCGGGTCGTATTCGCGCGTCTGCACCTGCATCAGGCCCAGCACCGAGTGGAACAGGTTGTCGTGGCTGGCGGGCGCTTTGGCTTCGCGCCGCAGACACGATGTGTCGATGCCGCGATCGGCGGCGAACCCGGACGACAGCCAGAGCACCATCGGTACCTTGGTTTGCGTGTCGGGTGCGATCGCATACGGCATGCCGTGCAGGAACAACCCGTTCTCGCCCAGCGATTCGCCGTGGTCGGAAACATAGATCAGCGCGGTGTCGCGCGAGGACTGGCTTTGCAGCAGGTCGATCGTGCGGGCGAGGAAATCGTCTGTCTGCAGCACGGCATTGTCGTAGGCATTGACGATTTCTGCGCGGCTGCACTCGCCCAGTTCGGCCGATTCGCAAACCGGCACATAGCGGCGCAGCCGCGCCGGATAGCGTTTGTAATAGCTCGGTCCATGGTTGCCCAGCTGGTGCAGCACGACCACTTCGTCGCCAGCCCGACGACCGGCGATGTCGCCGAGCCCGTCCAGCATGACGCCGTCCAGGCACCCCTCAGCGTCGCAATAGGCCGGATCCTTGGCATGCTCGAACGACTCGAACGCCAGTCCCGTGCACACGCCCTTGCAGCCGGTCTGGTTGTCGCGCCACGAGGTGGCGATACCGGCGTGCTCGAGCACGTGCAACAGCGATTCGGAACGCTCGATCTTCTGCTTGTCGTAATGCGCTCGGCCGTAGGGCGAAAACATGCAGGGCACCGAGATTTCCGTGCTGGAGCCGCACGCGGTCACGTCGCTGAAGTTGATCGGACCGATGCGCTGCAGCTGCGGCGTGGTCTGCCGTGCGTA
Source organism: Luteimonas sp. (assembly GCA_014380115.1). Lineage (GTDB taxonomy): Bacteria > Pseudomonadota > Gammaproteobacteria > Xanthomonadales > Xanthomonadaceae > Luteimonas. The sequence continues at coordinate 29,897 of JACMKK010000173.1, forward strand.
GCCGTTCAATCCCCAGTTCTGTGCACGCACGGTTTCGCCGATCACGATCACCAGCAGTCGCGGCCTGGCCGAAGCCGGCCTTCCCACCACTTTGGCCTCGGTTCCCACCGGAATGCGCGGCAGATTTTTCCCGGCGCGATCATCGAGCGCCACGCGCGCCAGCGACATCACGTAGTTGCCGGGCGTGATCAGGTGCCGGACGTCCGTGTGGTTGCGCATGAGTCCCGAAATGCTCTGGAAGGACAGCACGATCGCACCGGTGGCGACTGCGATCGCGCCGGCCAGGTACAGGCCGCGGATCCAGAGCGCGCGCCTGAGTGGCCGATGCCGCAGCCGTACGCTCCACACCAGGCAGGCGGGCAACACCCCGTACAGCAGCAGCGGGAGGACCAGGCCGAACGAGATCAGTTCGTTCGACTCCTTGCTGTCGGTATGCAGGATGTTGCGGATCATGTCCGCATCGAGATAGACGGTGTACTGGCCCATGAAGTGCACGGCCATCGCCGTGGTCAACAGCAGCAGCGTGAGCACGGGTTTGGCGGTCCAGCGATTGAGCAGCACGCACAGCAGAATCATGTTCAGTGCGGTGATCGCGATGAACAGGCAGGCGGCGGTCAGCCATCCGTTCGGGCCGTGCAAGGCGCCGGTTGCAGCGACCGCGCGCCAGAACGCGACATTCGAGAACACCGAGAAGAACAGGCTCGCGCCCAGCGCCAGGGTTTCGACGGACAACTCCGGGCGGTACGCGCCCGTAAGCGCATGACGCCGGGCGAGGCGCGGAAGGGCATGGCCGATCGCGCTCATCGCGTACCCATCCAGGCTGCATCCGACCTACCGGTTTGCGCCGCGGCAAGAGGCGCGCTGTCGAGGCCGTTGCGTGCAGCGTCACCGGCACGGACTGCGAGATAGAGGGCGAGCGCCGTCGCCCAGCAGATCATCGCGGTCCACAGATCGTGCGAAAGGAAATGCGCGCCGCGCAGTTGCTGCGAGAGACCGAACAGCAGGCCTGCGCCCACGCCCGCGGCCAGGCCCCACCACCGCCATTGCGGGCGCGCCATGAGGAAGAAGAAGTACAAGGCCATCCAGGCATAGCCGGCGCTGGCATGGCCGGCCGGAAAGCACGCGCCGCGCGTCAGGCCGATCGGCCGCAGATGCAACAGTTCGACGTAGGGGCGTTGGCCTCCGTAACGCAGCAGGTCCCATGGGCAATCCATGTTCGACCACGTCTTGAACCAAGCGACCAGGGTCGTCGCCACCAACACCGACAACGCCAAATAGGCCAACGGCCTGCGCAGCTGCGCAAGCTGCGGGCGCGTGCCTGCGACGATCCACGCGGCCACGACGCAGATCCAGGCGACGGCGCTGGCGTCGCGGCCGGCTTTGTGGATCAGTTGATCGGTGACGAAAGCCGACCTGAATGCCCAGCGATGCCCTTCCCAGGCGTAGAGGCGGTCAGCCCACCACGCATCGCCGCCCATCCAATAGAGCGCGCCAGCCAGCGCCGCGAAGACGACCAGCGGCAGCCAGCCATGTTTCAGCAGGAAACGAGTGGGGCGATTGGAAGCACCTGCACCCGCGCTTTGCGCGATGCCGGCAATCCTTGGGCCCGACTTGCGATCGAACAGGATCCGGCGCAAGGCCGTCCCGCTGTGGCTGTAACTCATCTAATTCGTTCATGCGCCGACGGACCAAGCGTCCGGGGAGTGATGATTCAGCCCGTGCTGTCGGAGAGCGGTAGGAGCGGTATTCGAAGTTCGTTAATCGCGGCACATTCAGCACGGCGGGTACCGATGCCAACGCAGGCACCGCGCGCACCCTTGCGCTTCCTTCTCCCTGCGCAGCGGGGCGATGCCGTACTGCTTACGCACCGCAAGTGCGTGTACGGCTAAGCGCACGCGCGTCCAGCGCGGGCCGGGGCGCGAAGCGAGGTGCCGAAGGCGGATGGGGGGCGAGCGGAGCGATGGCGCGTCAGGTTGCCGCGGCAGGTTGACACTGCAGACACGCACACCTCACCCGGCGCATGCGCGCCGCCCGCTCCCGCTGCGCGGGGCGAGGGATTCGTTTTCCTTCTCTCCGCGCAGCGGGGAGAAGGTGCCGAAGCGGATGAGGGGCGAACGGAGGGGTTTGCGTGACGCTGCCGCAGCAAGTCCACGCTGCAAGACCCTCACTTCTCACCCGGCGCATGCGCGCCGCCCTCTCCCCGCTGCGCGGGGCGAGGGAAGACGCGATTATTCCGCGCGTTCCTTCGCGTCGCCGAACGACGGCGTCACGCAACCGGACTTCATTGCAGTCCCCGGTATCAGCAGCCAGTTGTGGCGGTTGGCCTGGCCGATCGCGATGCTCCGCGTGGGGTCGACGCAGGGGCTCAGCGCTTCGTCGAGCACGAACAACCAGCGCCGTCGTGGCGCCTGCGCCAACCACGCCGTCGCCTCGCGCCATTGCGCATCCCAAGGCTGCTTGAAACCGAAGTCGACGACCGGCCGATCCGCCTGCAGCAAGTTCTGTTCGCGCCACGCGACCATGCCCAGCTCGGCATCAGCGCCGATCCGCTTGCCGACGACCTGCATCAAGCCGCGCGCGGAACTGTTCGCATCCAGCGCCGGTGTCAGGCCGAGGCCGTAGACCGCCCACAATATCGCGGTGAACACGACGACAGCGATCGCACTGCGGCGCGCGCGACTGATCGCGGCCAGCACCAATCCGCTGATGCCGAGCGCCAGCAACCAGCCGAGGAAGATGCGGATTGCAGGTTCTGGGATGGCGCGCTGCTCGGCCAGGCGATGCGCCCAATCGCTCCAGCCCAGCAAGCCGGCCGTTCCGAGCACCGTCGCAGCACCGGCCAGCAGCAACAGGTAGGACAGCAGTACGCGCTGCACGCTGCGTCGCCGCAACAATCCCGGCAGCAGCGGCGCGGCCGCGAGGCACAACGCGGGCAGCGCCGGGAAGATGTAGACCTCGCGCTTGCCCGGACTGGCACTGAAGAACAACAGCACGAGCACGCTCCAGCCCAGCAGCAGGATGTAACGCGCGTCGCCGCGTCGCAGCCGCCGCCACCATGCCGGCAGCAGCCACGGCAGCAGCAGCGCACCCGGCAGCCACAACGTGACGATCACCTGCAGGAAGTACCAGGGCGGCTGCACGTGGTGCCATGCACTGGCGTAACGCTGACCGGTCTGCTTGAACAGCAGTTCTTGCGCATACGCGCGCAGCGCCGGATCGTCCTGCGTCGCCAGGGCCATCGACAGCGGTCCGAGCCACACCGCCGTGCCGACCACGAAGGCGAGCGCGAACAACAGCCAGCGCCATGTGACCTTTTCGTCGGCGACGCGCGTCGACGGCATCGTCCTGTGCGCGATCGCCCAGGGCAGCAACAGCAGCAACGGCAGGAAGCCGACCCCCTTCGTCACCGTACCCACGCCCGCGGCGAACGCGCCGAGCCACAATGAACCCCAGGCCGGACCCTTCAGCAGGTGCCGCAAGATGCCCCACAGCGACAGCGTCGTCATGAACACCAGCACCATGTCGATTTGCGCGCGCTTGGCCTGCAGGCCGAACTGCAGGCAGACCCACAAGGCACCGGCCGCGTACGGCGCAAGCCGCCGGCCCCACAGGCGCGCGGC
>JACMKK010000174.1 GCA_014380115.1 Luteimonas sp.
GAAGGTGATCCTGCTGGTCGAGGACAATCCGGACGACGTCGAACTGACCAGGATCGCCTTCGTCGAAGCGAAGCTCGCCAATCGCCTGGTGGTGGCCAGCGATGGCGTCGAGGCCCTCGACTATCTGTTCGCACGCGGCACGCACGCCGCACGCGATCCTGACGACCTGCCGTCGATCGTACTGCTCGATCTCAACCTGCCGAAAGTCGACGGCCGCGAAGTGCTGCAGGCGATCCGCGCCAGCGAGCGCACCCGCAGCCTGCCGGTCGTGGTACTGACCACCAGTGCCGAACCGTTCGACGTCGAGGCGAGCTATGCGCTGGGCGTCAACAGCTATATCCAGAAACCGGTCGACTTCGAGCAGTTCGTCTGGGCGGTGAAGCAGGTCGGACTGTACTGGCTGGTGCTGAACCAGCCGCACGAAACCGGCTGAGCCTGCCATCGCTGCGGTGATCGCGCCGGCGCGCAGCATGGCGTCGCGATGCTGCGGTTTGCCGCGTGCGGTTGCAGACGGACCAACGCGCAGGCGCTCGCCTACACTGTCGCGCAACGCCCCCCTTCCGTGCAGGCCATGTCACTGCTGGATGACCCGGACTACCTGCCGTTCAAGCTCGACCTCGCCAACCGGCGCCTGCTGCTGCTGCGCCTGACGGCGGAGCAGCGCGCCGGCGCTGCGTTCCTCGATGAGCGCGCATTGCCTGTCGAGCCACAGGCCGCATGGATCCCGCTTTCGCTGCTCGCCGAGGCCGCGCCGTCGATGCACGGTACCAGCGCGGATTTCATCTTCCATATCGGACACTGCGGCTCGACGCTGCTGTCGCGCCTGCTGCAATCCTGGCAAGGCATGCAGGTATTGCGCGAGCCGCTGCCGCTGCGGACCCTGGCTGCTGCACTGGACGGCCGCAGCATCGCGCGCGACGAAAACAGCATGTTGCTGCGGCACATGATCGCGTTATGGAGCCGGCCGCAGGCCTCGTCGACGCGCACCGTGATCAAGGCGACGAGCAGCTGCAACGGTTTGATCGAACCGATCCTCGAAGTTGGCGACGGACGCGCGCTGCTGCTCGACATGCCGCTGGTGCCGTACCTGTCGACGCTGTTCAAGGCGGAGGCTTCGGTACGCGACGCGTTGGCGGCCGAGCCTGGCCGCAGGCACCATCTTGCCGGCCTCGTCGCGGCGGGCACGCTGCCGGAAGCCGACAGCGTGGCCGAGCGCTGCGCCCTCGGATGGGTCGCCGAGCGCGTCCGCTTCCATGCCTTGTCGCAAGGCCACCACAGCGCGCGCGTGATGCGGATCGATTTCGAGGACTTGCTGGCGCGTCCCGATGTCGTGCTGGCGGACATCGCCACGCATCTGCAACTGCCGCGCGACGGACTGGCGGCAGCGTTGGCATCGCCTGCCTGGTCGCGATACTCGAAGGCGGAGACTTATGCGTACGACGCAGCGGACCGGCAACACGACCTTGCGCTAGCCGGTCATCGCTTCGCCACCGAGATCGAAGTCGGCAGGCGATGGCACGAACGTTTGCTGCAGCGGCATCCGCAATTCACCGCGGCGCTGGCGTAGCAGCGGGTTCACCGCTAGGCGGATCGCTCAGGTATCGGCCCACATCCGGAACAGGTTGCTGCGCAACGAGGCCAGCAGCACGGCCAGGCGTGGATCGTCGGTGCCGGCCCTGGCACGTGCCTCTTCCAGTTGAATCAGCAGTTCGCGTTGTTGCGCATCGGCGATCCAGCTCTGTAGCCAGGTGATCGCGGCGATGCGCACGCCGCGCGTGACCGGGGCAACCTGATGGATGGTGGTCGAGGGATACAGGATCGCGTCGCCACGCGTCAGCTTGTAACTGAGCTCCTGCGCGCCGAGCTGGATGGTGAGTTCGCCGCCGTCGTAACTGGCCGGATCGTTGAGGAAGACCGTGCACGAGAGGTCGCTGCGGATCGGCGGCGTCGACGGGAACAGGGCCTCGTCGACATGCCAGCCGTAGGTCATGCCCGGTTCGTAGCGCACGACCGTGGTCCGCGCCAGCGTGCGCGGCTGTGCCAGCACGCGCAGTTCGGCGTGGCGGAACAGCGCGGCGCGCGCAATTTCGGCGATGCGCATGTTGGCCGGATCCTCCTGCGGCGCCTGCAGGTTCTGCTTGACCGACGAACCCGGATTGGTCGCGCGACCGTCGCCGAACCCGACCTGCGGCAGCAGCTCGTCGACGGCGGCGAGCTCCGCGCTATTCAGCACCTTCGGCAATACCCGGATCATCGTGGTCTCCTGCGACGCCTGCGCGACGCATGACTGGCGGCGCGCGAGCATGATGTGCCATTCAGCGCCGAGCCGGCAACGTCCGCGCCCGCTCACGCCGAGTCAACGGACCGCTGTGGACACTGACACGACCCAACGACACTCAGGACGACAATGATGAGCAGACTCGATTCCCTGCCGGGACGCGCGCTGGACCTGGTGACGCAGGTCGGCGAAGGCATCAAGAACAACGTGCCCGATCGCGCGATCAAGTGGATCGAAACCGGCGCGGCATTGGGCGCGCTGAAAACCGGCACGCGCGTGGCGTCGAAATTCGTGCGGCGCAACCCGGCCGTGGCGGTCGCCACGGCGGCAGGCGCGGGGCTGGTGTGGTATCTGATCCGGCGCAAGCAGAAACAGGCCGAGAACGGCGCCATCGAGGGCAAGTCGACGCGCATCGAAGCCAAGCGCGGCAACGGCACGAAGACGCGCAGCGCGAGCAAGCGCGCGAGCCGCAGCAAGGCCGAACCCACGACCTGACGGCAGCGCTGGCGATCCATGAACGACGCTGGCCATCGTGCCGGCGTTGTCCTTGTCAGCAGTGCCGCAGACCAGCGCGGATATCCTGGCGCTGCCGGGATCAGGCGATTTCGTTGTCGCCCGCACGCGCCTCGGGCAATTCCACGATGAAGCGCGCACCACCGCCGTCGCGATCCTCGTACCAGAGATGGCCACCGGCGTTGGCGACGATCTGCCGCGCCAGCGACAGCCCCAGGCCGCTCGACATGCCGTCGGGATCGCCGTCGCTCAACCGCACGAACGGCTTGAACAATTCGCGTTGCAGGTTGGGAGGGATGCCGGGGCCGCGATCCTCGACCAGCAACTGCCAGAAGCCCGGCGAACTGCTGCGGATCGACAGTTCGACCTCGCTTTCCGGCGCGTATTTCATGGCGTTGCTGATCAGGTTCTCGGCCACCTGGCGCAACACCAGGCCGTCGATCGCGACCAGCCCGTCCTGCTCGCCCACGCGCACGTGCAGGCGCATGCCGCGACCTTCGAGCTGCAGTTCGTAGCGGCCGCCGAGCCAGGCCAGCACTTCGCGCAGCGGCACGCACGCGTTGCCGCCGTCGACGTGCCTGCGCGCACCGTCCGCCTGGATTTCCAGATAGCGCCGGATGTAGCCGAGCGCATCCTTGGCACTGTCCTGGATCATCTGCAGGTAGCGCGGGATGCGCTCGCGGCGGACGTCTTCGTTGAGCAGCATGTCGCTGGCGAACAGCACGCTGCTCAATGGATTCTTCAGATCGTGCGCGACCAGGTTGACGAGTTCCTGGCGCTCGCGCGCGACGCGTTCGAGCCGGTCGCGCGCCAGCTTGAGGCCGACGTGCGCGTTAACGCGCGCCAGCAGTTCCTCAGGCATGAACGGCTTGGTGACATAGTCGACCGCACCGGCGTCGAACGCGCGCAGCAGCAGGTCGCGATCCTGCACCGCGGTCAGGAACACCACCGGCACGCGCAGCAGCGGCAACCGCTGCTTGATGTGGCCGAGCAGGGCGAAGCCGTCCATGCCCGGCATCATCATGTCCAGCAGCATCAGGTCGGGAACGTGCTCGCTGGCGATGGCCAATGCTTCGTCGCCGTTGCTGGCGACGATCGCTTCGTAACCGTGCCGCGCCAGCAGGGCGCTGACCACGCGCAGGTTCGCCGGCTGGTCGTCGACGACAAGGATCCTGCCCGGAGTGATCACCGGCGTGGTCATGCTTTGTCCATTGTCCCTTGCGCCCCGATCCGTTGACGGCCCAAGCTGAATGCGCCTGAGCGCGATCTGGGACGTTAGCAAATCGTTTCAGGACACGATACGCCCACGCAGGGCCGCGCTGAATAATTCAGCCGGCGGGCGCCGCGGCGGCTTCAGAGCGGGCGCCAGCTTCCCGGCGGCAGATCGCGCAGTTCCCACGCGCCGATCGCCACGCGCACCAGCCGCAGGGTCGGCAGCCCGACCGCAGCGGTCATGCGCCGCACCTGACGATTGCGACCTTCGCGCAAGGTCAGCTGCAGCCACGCGTCGGGGACTGTCTTGCGATAGCGCACCGGCGGATCGCGC
>JACMKK010000175.1 GCA_014380115.1 Luteimonas sp.
CGCCCGCGCGTCGCCGGGCGCCGCGGGCGACGCGCGCCTCGACACCTTGCGGCAACGCCTGCTCGCGCTGGACTGAGGCCATGATCCACGCGCGCCTTCCGTTCACCGAGCAAGTGCTGCCGTCCTGGAAGCGCGCGGTGCTGAAGGTCGGCAGCAGCCTGCTGGCCGCCGACAGTGGCGGTTTGTCCGCGCGCCATGCCGAAGCGATCGCAGGCTTCGTGGCGGCCTGCCATCGTGCGGGGCGCGAGGTGGTGATCGTGTCTTCCGGCGCGGTCGCCGCGGGTCGCGCGATCGCCAACCGGCAGCCGATGGCCGGAGCAGCGATGGCCGAACGCCAGGCGCTCGCCGCACTCGGGCAGGCGCAGCTGATCGGTTTCTGGCAGGGCTTCTTCGCGCGTCCCGTCGGACAGGTGCTGCTGACCCACGACGACCTGCGCAATCGCCGCCGCTATCTCAATGCGCGCGCCACGCTGCGCGAACTACTGCGCCGCGGGGCGCTGCCGATCGTCAACGAGAACGACACGGTCTCCGTGGACGAGCTCAAGCTCGGCGACAACGACACGCTGGCCGCGATCGTCGCCGCCCTGGTCGATGCCGAGGTGCTGTTCATCGCGACCGACATCGATGGTCTCTACGACGCCGATCCGCGCCATGAACCCAATGCGCGTCCGGTGGAGACTGTGGCGCAGCTCACCGCGACGCTGATGGCGGTGGCTGGTGGCGCCGGCAGTGTGGTCGGCACCGGCGGCATGCGCACCAAGCTCGAGGCGGCGCAACGCGCGGCAGCGGCGGGCGTCGCCACGGTGCTGTTCAACGGCACGCGTGCCGACGTGCTCGAAGGACTCGCGCGCGATCGCTTGCTCGGCACCCGCATTTTCGCCGCCCGCAGCCGCGTCGCTGCGCGCAAGCACTGGCTGCAGAACGTCCCCGCCGAACCAGGTGGCATCCTCGTCGACGATGGAGCCGCGCACGCTGTGATCGAGAAGGGCGCTTCGCTGCTGCCCGGTGGCGTGCACGGTGCCGAGGGCAGCTTCCGGCGCGGCGACATGGTCGAGTTGCTGCTGCGCAACGATCACGGCCAGCAGCGCATCGCCCGCGGGGTCAGCCAGTATTCGGCCGACGACATCCGCCGCATCGCGCGCCGCCATTCGCGCGACATCGAGGCGACGCTCGGATACAACTACGGTGAGACGATCATCCACCGGGATGATCTTGTGTTGCTTTGAGCGCCGTTTCCGAAGTTTGGGAGATAGATCAGCAAGCTCCGCCGAGATGTTTCTTTGGGTGAGGTTGAAAGCATCGTGACCGATATCAGAACCCAAGCCACCGCCTGCCGCGACGCCGCACAAGCCATCGCGCAGTTGCCGACGGCCGCGAAGGACGCACTGTTGCGGAGGATGGCGGACGCATTGCAGCGCGATGCCGACGACATCCTCGCCGCGAACTCGAAGGACATGCTCGCAGCGCAGGAGAAAGGCGTCACCGCTGCGATGCTCGACCGCCTGAAGCTCGACCCGCAGCGTCTCGGCAACATCGCCGACGCTCTGCGTGAAGTCGCGGATCTGCCGGACCCGGTGGGCCTGGTTACGCGCAGCGAGACACGCCCCAACGGCATCGTCGTCGAGCGCGTACGCGTGCCACTGGGTGTCGTCGCGATGATCTACGAGGCGCGCCCCAACGTCACGGCCGATGCCGCAGCGCTGTGCCTGAAGGCCGGCAACGGCGTGATCCTGCGCGGCGGCAGCGAGGCGATCCATTCGAATACTGCCATCGCCGCCGCGCTGAAGCGCGCGTTGCGCGAGGCAGGCCTGCCTGATGCCGCGTTGACCCTGCTCGAAGACCTGCGCCGCGAGACCATGATCGAGATGCTGCAGCTCACCGACCTCGTCGACCTCGCCATTCCGCGCGGTGGCGAGGGCTTGATCCGTTTCGTCGCCGAGCACGCGCGCGTGCCGGTGATCAAGCACTACAAAGGCGTCTGCCATCTGTTCGTCGACGCCAGCGCCGACCCCGATGCCGCGTTGCGGCTGCTGCTCGACGGCAAGGTGTCGCGCCCGGGCGTCTGCAACGCGCTGGAGACGTTGTTGGTGCATGCGGACATCGCCGACGCGTTCCTGCCGGAAGCGGGCAGGGCATTGCTGGAGCGCGGCGTCGAGATCCGCGGCGACGAACGCGCCCGCCTGCTGATGGGGAGCAGCACCGTCGCTGCGACCGACGACGACTATGCTGCGGAGTTCCTCGACCTGATCCTGGCCGTGCGCGTGGTCGGCGATCTCGACGATGCCATCGCGCATATCCGTCGTTTCGGCTCCGACCACACCGAGGTCATCGCCACGCGCGACGACGCCAACGCCGAAAGATTCGTGCAGTCGCTGCGTGCGGCGGTGGTGATGGTCAACACCTCTTCGCGCTTCTCCGACGGCGGCGAACTCGGCCTCGGCGCGGAAATCGGCATCTCCACCACGCGCCTGCACGCCTACGGCCCGATGGGGGCGGAATCGTTGACGGTGGAACGCTTCGTCGTGCGCGGCGCGGGGCAGACGCGCAACCTGGCGTGACGGTCATTTCGGCGGGACTTGGGCGCCGGAAGGTTGCCGATCCGACCGGAATCCGGATGCGTCGCGGGCCGGTTCATCTTCCGGTCGTGCCGCCGCAACGGCGAGAGCATGAAAAAGCCGGCTTGATGGCCGGCTCGATCGACACCCTGAAGATTGGTCGGGGAGACAGGATTCGAACCTGCGACCTCTACGTCCCGAACGTAGCG
>JACMKK010000176.1 GCA_014380115.1 Luteimonas sp.
CGCGCGCAGCCTGCTGCGCGAAGTCATGGACAACGGCGACAGCGTCGCCCGTGGCGAGGCCTCGCGCCTGCTGCGCGAACTGGCTTAGGTCAAGCGGTATTCCTTTGATGCGCCACGCCTTGGGCGTTGAATACGACGGCAGCGAATTCCATGGTTGGCAGCGCCTGGGCAGGCCCGGGGCAGACGCAGCGCGCACCGTGCAGGCGACACTCGAGACAGCGCTGTCCTTCGTCGCCGATCGTCCGATCGAGACGATCTGCGCCGGACGCACCGATGCCGGCGTGCACGGGCGGTGTCAGGTCGTGCATTTCGACAGCGAGGTCGAGCGTGACCCTCGCGGCTGGTCGCTGGGCACGACGTCGCGGCTGCCGGCCGACGTCTGCATCCGTTGGTGCCTGCCGGTCGCCGGCGACTTTCACGCCCGTTTCTCGGCGCGTGCGCGACGCTATCGCTATCGCATCCTGAACCGTTCAGTGCGCCCGGCCATGGCACGCCAATACCTGACCTGGATACGAGCGCCGCTCGATGCCGAGGCGATGCACGCAGCGGCGCAGGCACTGCTCGGCGAACACGACTTCAGCGCGTTCCGCACCGTGCACTGCCAGGCGCCGCACGCCAACCGCGACCTGCATGCGATCGACGTGCGCCGCAGCGGCGACGAGATCACCATCGATGTGCAGGCCAACGCTTTCCTGCATCATATGGTGCGCAACATCGTCGGATCGCTGCTCGAAGTCGGCGCAGGCGAACATCCCGCAGGCTGGATCGCCGAGGTGCTGGCCGGGCGCGATCGCACGTTGGCCGGCCCCACCGCACCTGCGTCAGGGCTCGTCTTTCTCGGACCGCTGTACCCGCGGGACTGCGGCTTGCCGGATGAAGTGACGATGAAAGCGATGGCGGAGGAAGCGCCGACGTGAGCAACAAGTCGGAAATGCAATGATCCGGACGTTGCCTTGATTCGTCACTCCGGCTTGCGCCGGGATGATGAGCATAGCCGTTAGCTGTTCCCGGTTACTGAGTTACTGAACGCATGAATTCCCGAGCACCATGAGTCCCCACGCACGATGAGCCGCACCCTGTTCCGCACCCGTATCAAGTTCTGTGGCCTGACCCGACCCGGCGACGTGCGCCTGGCCAGTGAGCTCGGTGCCGACGCGATCGGCTTCGTCTTCGCCGCCGGCAGTCCGCGTCGCGTGCGCGCCGAGGAAGCGCGTGCGATGCGCAACGCGCTGGCACCGCTGGTCGATGCGGTGGCGGTGTTCCAGGACAACGGCGCCGACGAGGTGCGCGAAGTCATCAAGCAGGTACGGCCGACGCTGCTGCAATTCCATGGTGGCGAGGAAGACGCGTTCTGCCGCGGTTTCGGCGTGCCCTACGTCAAGGCCATCGCCATGGGCGACGCGGACGCCATGGCCGACGCGATCACGCTGCAACTCCGCTATCCGGGCGCAGTGGCATTCATGTTCGATAGCCACGGACCGGGGACTGCCGCGGGCATCGGTCGCAGCTTTGACTGGTCGCGCATGCCGACCGGCCTCAACAAACCGTTCGTGCTGGCTGGCGGGTTATCGCCGGACAACATCTTCGATGCCATCCAGGTCACGCTGCCATGGGGCGTGGACGTGTCGACCGGCATCGAGAGCGCGCCGGGCATCAAGGATGGCGACAAGATGCGCCGCTTCGTCCAGGAAGTGCGGCGCGCCGATTGTCACGTCGATCCCGACGTCGACGCCGACACGCAGCCCGGCGTGCAGCCGGTGCAGTGCTGATCCGCCGATGCGGCAGCCGATCGATTTCCATGCCTTGCCCGACGCGAGCGGCCATTTCGGCCGCTTCGGTGGGCGTTTCGTCGCCGAGACGCTGATCGGCCCGCTGCAGGAACTGGCCGCGGCCTACGATGCCGCGCGCGTCGATCCAGCGTTCATCGCCGAATTCGAGCAGGACCTCGCGCATTACGTCGGCCGTCCCAGCCCGATCTACCACGCCGAGCGCCTGAGCGCGGAAGTCGGCGGCGCGCGCATCCTGCTCAAGCGCGAGGACCTGAACCACACCGGCGCGCACAAGATCAACAACACCATCGGCCAGGCGCTGCTGGCCTCGCGCATGGGCAAGACGCGGATCATCGCCGAGACCGGCGCCGGCCAGCACGGCGTCGCTTCGGCGACGGTCGCCGCGCGGCTCGGACTCGAATGCGTGGTCTACATGGGCGCGACCGACATCGAGCGCCAGAAGATCAACGTCTACCGCATGCGGCTGCTCGGTGCGACGGTGGTGCCGGTGACCAGCGGCTCGCAGACGCTCAAGGATGCCTTGAACGAGGCGATGCGCGACTGGGTGACCAACGTGCGCGACACCTTCTACATCATCGGCACCGTCGCCGGTCCGGACCCGTATCCGCGGATGGTGCGAGACTTCAACGCCGTCGTCGGCCGCGAAGCGCGCGCGCAGATGCTGGCCGAATACGGGCGGCTGCCCGACGCGATCACCGCCTGCGTCGGTGGCGGCAGCAATGCGATCGGCCTGTTCCACGCGTTCCTCAACGATGCTGAAGTGCGCATCGTCGGCGCCGAGGCGGCGGGCGAGGGCATCGCGACCGGACGCCATGCGGCTTCGATCGTCGCGGGCCGGCCCGGCGTGCTGCACGGCAACCGTACCTATGTCCTGTGCGACGACGATGGCCAGATCGCCGAGACGCATTCGGTGTCCGCCGGCCTCGATTACCCGGGCGTGGGTCCCGAGCACGCCTTCCTCAGCGACAGCGGCCGCGCGCAATACGTCGGCGTGACCGACGACGAGGCGCTGGCGGCATTCCATCAACTCGCGCGCACCGAAGGCATCCTCGCGGCGCTGGAATCGAGCCACGCGATCGCCCAGGCCGCGAAGCTCGCGCGGGAGCTGCCGAAGGACGCGATCGTGCTGTGCAACCTGTCCGGCCGCGGTGATAAGGACGTGCATACCATCGCAGCGCGCGAGGGAATCGTTTTTTGAGTTCTTGCGCTGGCGTGACGGACCAGCGCGGGCCGGCCGGGGCGCAATCCTTTTCAGTGGTCATCCCGAGCGCAGCGAGGGATCTGTTTTGCCGTATCGAAAGCGTGAAAGCGGATCCCTCCCTGCGCTCAGGATGACAATGTTCCAGGGTCGACCGGTTCACGGTCGAACGACTTGCGATAGGAACGAAGCCCAACATGACCCGCATCGAAGACAAGTTCCACGCGCTCGAGTCGATCGGGCGCAAGGCCCTCGTGCCGTTCATCACCGCCGGCGATCCGTCGCTCGAGGCCACGGTATCCGTTATGCATGCCCTGGTCGAAGCCGGGGCGGACGTGATCGAACTCGGCGTGCCGTTTTCCGATCCGATGGCCGACGGCCCGACCATCCAGCGCAGCTCGGAACGCGCGCTGGCGCGCGGTGCCGGCCTCAGCTACGTGCTCGACACGGTACGTGCGTTCCGCGAGCGCGATGCCGACACGCCGGTGGTGCTGATGGGTTACCTGAACCCGGTCGAGATCCGCGGCTACGCGCGCTTCGCGACGGATGCGTCCGCCGCCGGCGTCGACGGCGTGCTGCTGGTCGACTTGCCGCCCGAGGAAGCGCAGGACCTGCGCGCAGCGCTCGCGCCGCATGCGATCGCCTTGATCCTGCTGGCGTCGCCGACGACGGACGCCGCTCGCATCGCGCAACTGTGCCGGGACGCGCAGGGTTACCTGTATTACGTCAGCTACGCCGGCGTCACCGGCGCAAACCACCTCGATACGCGCGACGCCGGCGACCGTTTGCGCGGGATCCGCGCGCAGACCAACGTTCCGGTTGTGGCCGGCTTCGGCATCAAGGACGCCTCGAGCGCCGCGGCCATGGCGCGGGATGCGGACGGCGTCGTGGTCGGCAGCGCGCTGGTGGCGGCCCTCGCCGACGGCAGCGGCCCGGAAGATGCGGCACA
>JACMKK010000177.1 GCA_014380115.1 Luteimonas sp.
CCGGTGCGCGGATAGCGATTGCGCTGGTTGGTTTCGTACACCTGGCGGCCGGCCATGCCGCCGACCATCGAACCGACCGCTGCCGTCGCATAGCGCGCCGAGCCGCCGCCCACCTGGCTGCCGATCGCCGCGCCGAGCACGCCGCCGATCACCGTTGCGATCGTGCGGCCGGTTTCGGTGCCGCCGCTGCCGTAGCCGCTGCTCACATTACCGCTGTTGCGGCCATAGTCCTGGTAGCCGTCGTTGCGGTAGTCGCCATCGCCGACGTAGTAGCCGTCGCTGCGGGCACCGTTGCCGTAGTAGGGATCGCTGCCGACATAGTCGCCGCGTCGGGTGTAGCAGTTCTGCGCGGTGTTGCCACGATAGTTGGACGACTGGTAGCCCGAATCGAACACCGGATCCACGCGCACCACGCGCGCGTAGTCGTACTGCGCACCCGAACTCTGGCCATAGCGGTCGACGCTCGGCTGGCCGTATTGCCCATACCCATCGGACGGCGGGTAATAGCCCGATTGCGCCGAGGCGGTGCCGACGGTCGCGGCAATGCCAAGGGCGAGGATCGAAGCGGTAAGGCGTTTCATGGCGGAACTCCCGGCGCCGGGGTGGCGTACTGCGCAAGCTAGGGGTGCGCTGGTAACGCTGTGCTGAATCGAAAGCGTTTCCGGGGCCTGCCGCCGGTAACGGTTCACTTCGGCGACAGCCTCGCTTTGCCTTGAAAAAATACCGTCTCGGCGCACGCCGGGCCGCGCAGTGACTATCGGCACACGCTGCGCCGCAACCCCTGCCGAACGATGGCGCATCTTCCTTCGAAGGGCGAGCAGCATGACCCGCTTCCGCCTGAACCGCCGCGACGCCAGCTTCGACGGCGATCCCGAGATGCCGTTGCTCTGGTACCTGCGCGACCACGCCGGGCTCACCGGCAGCAAGTTCGGGTGCGGCGTCGGTCAGTGCGGCGCGTGCACGGTGCATGTCGACGGGCAGGCTGTCCGCTCCTGCGTGTTCCCGATGGGCGGCATGGAAGGACGCGAGATCGTCACGATCGAAGGTCTCGGCGGCGACGGTCTGCATCCCGTGCAACGCGCCTGGATCGAGGAAGACGTGCCGCAATGCGGCTACTGCCAGGCCGGCCAGATCATGGCGGCGGCCAGCCTGCTGCAGCACACCCCTTCGCCCAGCGACGCGGACATCGCCAGCATCGGCAACCTGTGCCGCTGCGGCACCTACCCGCGTATCCGCCGCGCGATCAAGCGCGCGGCCGCGATGGCCGGTGACGACCGGAGCGAGACATGAGCGCGTACGGTCGCGACGATTGGCGGCCGTCGCTCGGCACAGCGTGGCGCGCCGCCGCGCCCGGCGGAATCGATCGCCGCACCTTCCTGAAGATCTCCGTGACCGCGGCTGGAGGCCTGCTGGTCGCGTGCCAGCGCACGCCGCAGCCAGCGGGTGAAACATCGACTGCGAAGGCGCCGGCGCCACCTGCCTCACCCGGTGTCGCGCTCGGCGTGTTCGTGCGCATCGATCCCGATGGCAATACCGTCATCGGCGCGCGCGGCGCGGAGATCGGACAGGGCGTCAAGACCTCGTTGCCGATGATCATCGCCGAGGAACTCGACGCCGATTGGAGCAAGGTCCGCGTCGAACAGCTCCCGCTTGGCGTCGTCCGCATCGACAAGGAACCGGGCCTGGACTGGAAATACGGCCCGCAGGGCGCCGGCGGCAGCACCAACGTGTCCGACGCCTGGCAAGACCTGCGCCAGGTCGGCGCCAAGGCGCGTTGGCTGTTGCTGCAGGCCGCAGCGAAGCATTGGCAGGCGGATGCGTCGACGCTCGACACGCAGCCCGGCCTCGTCGTGCATCCGGACGGGCGCACGCTCGGCTACGGCAAGCTCGTCGCGATGGCGGCCACGTTCACCGCGCCCACCGAAGATGTCGCGCTGAAGACGCCAACCGACTACCGCATCATCGGCAAGCCGACGCGCGTGGTCGACGCCGAGGACATCGTCACCGGACGCGCGCAGTACGGCATCGATGCCACGCTGCGCGGCGCGCTGGTCGCCGTCGTCGCACGTTGTCCGTATTTCGACGGCGAGCTCGATGCGTTCGATGCAAGCGAGACGAGGAAAATCCCCGGCGTCCGCGACGTGCTCGTGCTGCCGGGACCCAAGCACGGCGAACCGCTCACGCAGAACCTCGCCACCGGCGTCGCGGTGATCGCCGACGATACCTGGGCCGCGATCAAGGGCCGGCGCGCGCTGAAGGTGCAGTGGAAACAGGGGCCGTATGCCGACGAGTCGTCCGCATCGCTCGATGCGCAATGTACGCGGCTGCTGCAGGGCAAGGGCCAGCGCGTTCGCAACGACGGCGATTTCGACGCCGCGCGCCGCAAGGCCGCGCGCGTGATCGAAGCAGTCTATCGCGTGCCCTACGTCTCGCACTGCCCGCTGGAACCGCAGAATGCCTGCGCGCACGTGCAGGCCGATCGCGTCGACATCATCGCGCCGATGCAGAGTCCGTCCGGGGCCTCGCGCGTGGCCAATGCGATCACCGGCATCGACCGTTTCAGCATCGACGTCGCCATGACCCGCTGCGGCGGCGGCTTCGGCCGGCGCCTGACCAACGACTTCGTCGCCGAGGCCGTGCTGCTGTCGAAACTCACGGGTAAACCCATCAAGGTCGTGTGGACGCGCGACGACGACCTGCACCACGACTTCTTCCGGCCGTTCGGCCACCATCACATGCTCGCCGCGCTGGATGACCAGGGCGCGATCAGCGGCTGGGCGCATCGCCTCGCCAGCGCCTCGAAGTACTACCGCCGCGAGGACGCGAAGCCCGAGGACATGTGGCAGGCCGAGTTGTATCCGGACGATTTTCCCGCAGCCACCATTCCCAACCTGCGCATGGAGTGGTTCGCGGTGGATTCGGGCATGACGCGCGGCTCCTGGCGCGCACCGGCGCATACCGCCAATGCGTTCGCGATCCAGAGCTTCATCGACGAGATCGCGCAGGCCACGGGGCGCGATCCCTTGGCGCTGCAACTGCGGATGCTCGGCGCGCCGCGCGAACTGAAGTACGAGGGCCACGGCGGTCCCGTGTTCGACACCGGCCGTCTGGCCGGCGTGCTCAAGCTAGCGGCCGACACGATCCGCTGGGGACGCGCGCTGCCGAAGGGACGCGGCCTCGGCATCGCCGGGCACTTCACGTTCGGCGGCTATGCCGCGCATGCGATGGAGGTCAGCGTCGACGCCGGCGGCGAATATCGTATCGAACGCTGCGTCTGCGCCGTCGATGTCGGCCGCCAGATCAATCCGCTCGGCGTCGAGGCGCAGATGATGGGCGGCACCATCGATGGCCTCAGCACCGCGCGCAATCTGGAGATCAGCATCGCCGGCGGCCGCGTCGTGCAGAACGACTTCGCCGGTTACCCCTTGCTGCAGATGAAGGATGCGCCCGACGTCGAGGTGGTCTCGATCAAGAGCGACAGGGATCCAGTCGGCGCGGGCGAGATGGGCATTTCCAGCGCGGCGCCGGCGCTGACCAATGCCTTGTTCGCGGCGAGCGGCATCCGCATCCGCTCGCTGCCGATCCGCGACCAACTCAAACCGCGATCGGACACGGCCGCGGGTTGACCAGCCTATTGGCAGCGCTCGCGCCTACCGGCCTGACGACAGCCACGACACCGCTTGCAACGCCACGGCCGCGGCGCCACGCCCGAGCAGCGGGCCGACATGGCTGATCGCGGGCACGCGCAGCAGGCTCGCGCCCCATTCCAGCGCCAGCGCCTGCGTCAACGCCGGCGGCACGTCGTCGTCGACGCGCGAAGCGAGGCACAGCACCGGGCATTGCGGTTTTTCGACCACGACGCCGGCCTGCGCGGCACGCATCACCGCACCGCTGTCGTCGCGCCAGTGGCGGAACGCGAATAACGCGGTGGCATCGTCGGAATCGGGCAATGCACGACGCGTGGCCGTCAGCCGCGCTTCGCGCTGCCACGGCACGATGTCGGGCCATTCGCGCTGCGGCAGTTGCGCGTGCCAGGGCGACGGCGGGATCGGATTGATCAGGACCAGCTGATCGGCGTCGCCGGCACACATCGCCGCCAGCAAGCCGCCAATGCTCGCGCCAATCAGGGCGCGCGGCCGAGGCAGGTCACGCAGCGTCGTGCCCACCTGCGCGACATATTCATCGAGCGTGGTCTCGGCCAGCCCCTGTGCGGAGGGCTGCAAGTCCGGCGCATAGGCCTTGATGCCGGCGGCGTCGAAGACGCCGCGCCAGACTTTCCATTCCCAGCCACCACCCCCCGCGCCATGCACCAGCAACGCGGATTTGGGTCGACGCCTTACCGGAGACTCAGCCAATCAACTCCGCCTCGAGCGTGATCGGTACCGCCGACAGGGCCTTGGAGACCGGGCAGTTCTGCTTGGCGTCGTCGGCGACGGCGCGGAATTTGGCTTCGTCGATGCCCGGCACCTTGGCCTTCAGCTTCAGGCGGATCGCGCTGAGCGTCGGCCCGCCTTCCAGCGACAGGTCGACTTCGGCCCGCGTATCGAGCGCCTCGGCGACATGCCCGGCCTCGGCGAGCTTGTTCGACAGCGCCATCGTGAAGCAGGCGGCATGCGCGGCGGCGATCAGTTCCTCGGGATTGGTGCCCTTGACGTCGCCGAAGCGTGTATTGAAGCCGTAAGGCGTATCGGCCAGCAGCCCGCTCTGCGGCGTGCTGATCGTGCCCTTGCCGGTCTTGAGGTCGCCTTCCCAGTGCGCGGCGGCGTGGCGTGAAATACCCATTGGTGTCTCCCAGTGCTGTAGTGAACGGACCGGACAAGAGTATCCGGGCGCACGTTAGGGAATCGTCCGCTGGCGGCCGCTTTGCTGCGCTGCAACGGGACGCTGCGTTTCGGGGCGCGATAAGGTGTCGGCTCGTACCAAGATCCCCCGCCATGACCGCCCGCCGAGCGCACGCCCGGCCGGTAGCGCTTCCGCCGCGGACAGCCATGACGTCCTCTTCGACCCCAACCCCCGGGAGAACATTCCCAAGGAGAATTGGACTCATGTCCTACAGCACCGAGCAAATCCGCAACGTGGCCCTAGCGGGTCATCCAGGCGCCGGCAAGACCGTATTGTTCGAAGCCCTGCTGCATGCCGGCGGCGCACTCCAGACGGCAGGCACGATCGAACGCGGCAGCACCGTGTCCGATTTCGACCCGATCGAGAAGGACCGCGGCCATTCGATCGACGCCGCGATCGCCAGCATCGACCACGCCCCGCCCGGCCAGTCCCCGATCCACATCAACCTGATCGACACGCCCGGCTATCCGGATTTCCGCGGCCCGACCTTGTCGGCGCTGGCGGCGGTGGAAACCGTCGCCGTGGTCGTCGATGCCGATACGGGCGTCGGCTACGGCACGCGCCGCATGATGGAACACGCCAAGGCGCGCAACCTGTGCCGCGTCATCGTCATCAACAAGATCGACCACCCCGGCGCCAAGCTCGGTGCCCTGCTCGACGACCTGCGCGATACCTTCGGTGCCGAAGTGCTACCGCTCAATCTTCCGGCCGATGGCGGCAAACGCGTCGTCGACTGCTTCTGGCAATCCACCGGCGACAGCAACCTCGGCCCGGTCGCCGACTGGCACCAGAAGATCATCGACCAGGTGGTCGAGGTCAACGAGACCGTGATGGACCGCTATCTCGACCAGGGCGAGTCCGGCCTGCAAGGCGAGGAACTGCACGACGCCTTCGAGCAGTGCCTGCGCGAAGGGCATCTGGTGCCGGTCTGCTTCGTCTCCGCACGCAGCGGCGCAGGCGTCAGGGAACTGCTGGACGTCGCCGAGAAACTGTTCCCGCATCCCGGCGAAGGCAATCCGCCGCCGTTCGTCAAGGGCAGCGGCGACGACGCCGCACCGATCGAAGCCAAGCCCGAGCCGAACGCGCATGTCATCGCCGACGTCTTCAAGATCATCAACGATCCCTTCGTCGGCAAGCTCGGCATCTTCCGCGTCTACCAGGGCACGGTGAAGAAGGACACGCAGTTGTTCGTCGACGACGGCAAGAAACCGTTCAAGGTCGCGCACCTGTTCAAGCTCAAGGGCAAGGACCACGTCGAGATCAACCAAGCCATCCCGGGGGATATCGCCGCCGTCGCCAAGATCGACGAGCTGCACTTCGACGCCGTGCTGCACGACAGCCACGACGAGGACCAGATCCACCTCGCCCCGCTCGCCTTCCCCAGGCCGATGTTCGGCCTGGCCATCGAGGCTGCGCGCAAGGGCCAGGAGCAGAAGCTGGCGACCGCATTGCACAAGCTCGCCGAAGAGGATCCCTGCTTCCACGTCGAGCACGAGGCCGAAACCAACGAGACCGTGATCCGCGGCCTGTCCGATCTGCACCTGCGCATCAACCTCGACCGGCTCAAGGAAAAATACGGCGTCGAGGTCGGCTCGCGCCCGCCGCGCATCGCCTATCGCGAAACCATCGGCGGCAAGGCCGAAGGCCATCACCGGCACAAGAAACAGACCGGCGGCGCCGGCCAGTTCGGCGAGGTGTTCCTGCGCATCGAACCGCTGCCGCGCGGCAGCGGCTTCGAGTTCGTCGACCAGGTCAAGGGCGGCACCATTCCAGGGCAGTTCCTGCCAGCCGTCGAAAAAGGCGTGCGCCAGGTGCTGCGCGGCGGCGCGGTCGCCGGCTATCCGATGCAGGACGTGCGCGTGATCGTCTACGACGGCAAGCACCACGCGGTCGACAGCAAGGAAGTCGCGTTCGTCGCCGCCGGCAAGAAGGCCTTCCTCGACGCCATCTCCAAGGCCGAGCCGCGCGTGCTCGAACCGATCGTCGACCTCGAGGTCAACGCGCCGGAGCAGCACATGGGCGACATCAGCGGCGGCCTCGCCAGCAAGCGCGCGCGCATCAACGGCACGGACTCGGTGCGCGGCGGGGAGATCGTGGTGAAGGCGCAGGTACCGTTGTCGGAACTCGAAGGTTATGCCGCCGAACTGAAATCAGTGACTGCCGGACGCGGACGTTATTCGCTCGACTTCAGCCACTACGAGCCGGTGCCGCCGCAGGTGCAGCAGAAGTTGGTGGAGGCCTACAAGCCGAAGCATGAGGAGGATTAGTTCCCCGCGACGCGGCGATAGGGTGCCGACTTCCGCCCCGCGAAAGCCGCCGTTGCGGATTTTGTCCCGGACCGACGAGAGACGCTGGATGCGGCAGATCCTTTGCATGGGTCGACACACGATGCTGCTGGCGACACTATTGGCGATCAGCGGCTGCGCCACGCAGCCGCTGCATGGACGACTCGCCGCGCCTGCATGCGAAGCGGGCGACCAGGCCATGGTCCGCGACACGCTCTACTTCGGCCGCAATCGCCCCGACGGCGGCACGGTCGGCGATGCCGAGTGGCGTGGTTTCCTTGATGAAGTGGTCACGCCACGCTTCCCCGACGGCTTGACCGTGACCCATGCGACCGGGCAATGGCGCGGCGCGAGCGGCGCCGTCGAACAGGAAGCGTCCGAAGTCGTCACCCTGCTCCATGCCGGCGATGCCGCCGCGCGCGGCAAGGTGGCGGAGATCGCCACCGAATACAAACGCCGGTTCCACCAGGAAGCAGTGCTGCGCGAACGCACCGGCGCTTGCGCGAGCTTCTGATCATGACCTCGAGCCGGTGATCGAACGCCTGTCGCCCGTGATCGCCGGCTGGCTCGCCGACGCCATTCTCGCTTTGCACGTCGGCATCGTGCTGTTCGTGGTGCTGGGCCTGGTGGCGATCGTGCTCGGCCACTGGCGACGCTGGCCGTGGGTGCGCAATTTCGCTTTCCGCATGTCGCACCTGCTGCTGATGGTCTTCATCGCCGCACAGGCCTGGCTGGGACACCTGTGCCCGCTGACGATCTGGGAACAGGCGCTGCGGCGGCAGGCGGGGCAGCAGGCTTACGCGGAGTCGTTCGTCGCGCACTGGCTGTCGCGGTTGATCTTCTTCGAGGCGCCGTGGTGGGCGTTCGTCGCGGCCTATACCGTCGTCGCCGCGCTGGTCATCGGCTGCTGGTGGTGGGTGCCGCCGCGTCGCCGTGGACACTCCGGTATCACTTCCTAGAGCGCCACTTCCTAAGAACGTCGGCGAAAGCTCAGGTATCGATCCCGAGCACCGTGCTGCCGAAATCGCTGGTCTTGCGGATCGCCAGCTGGTAGCCGTCGCCGAGCAGTTCGTAATGGCCCGCGAGCGTGCGCAACAGGCCGTCGACGCCGAGCTTGGGGGTTTCGGTCGGCACCTTGGCGATCGCCGCCTCGGCGGCGGCGCGTCGCCAATCCCTGCCGACCAGGTTCGACAGCTCGCGCACTGCCTTGTTGGGACGCTCGATCCGGCCGTATTTCAGCGGGATCCACAGGTAGTCGTCGAAGATCATCACGCCGCCGACCTTGAGCAGCGGCCATGACATCACGCCGTCGGCGAGCGCGCCGAACGCAGAATGCCAGCCGTCGATGTAGACGACGTCGTAAGGCCCGCGCACCTGTCTGAGCATCTCGAAGCTGCGACCGGCGTGCATCGTGATGCGCTCGCGCCAGGGCGCCGTGTTGGCGAGGAAGCGCGCCGGATAGTCGCCGTAAACCTCCGCGGGCTCGAACAGGTCGATGCAGTCGATGCGGCTGTCGGCTGCGGTCAGGATGTGCTCGAGCATCCAGACGGTCGAGCGGCCCTCGAAGCTGCCGATCTCGAGCGCCCGCAGTCCGGGACGCCCGGCGAGGGCGCCGAGCCAGTGTTGCCAGTTGTCGACGTGGCCCTCGAACCAGTCGGTCGAGAACTGCCGTGGTTGCGCATCCGTCATCGTGCTCCGCTCGTTCCTGGACACTGCATCGTAGCAAGCGCGGGACGCCACGCCGCCCGTCGACGAACGTCGCCGACGACCGGATCGGGCTGCCGCCGCAGTGCAGCACGAGCGCCGCGCCCAACAAGAAATGCCCTTATTTTCCCCCCGTCGAATCGCAATCTGGATTTTTTCGCTGTTTTTGCGTGGTTTTCTGCGCTTTGGGGCTTGGCGTCCGCTTGCGCTTGCCCTACATTGCGCTTGCCGACGGGGTCGGCTACATCACCCATCCAACGAATACGGAACCACACACTCATGGCGAAGAAAGCGAAAAAGGCCGTTGCCAAGAAGGCCGCACCGAAGAAGGCCGCTGCAAAGTCGACCGGTGCGCCGAAGCCGATCAAGGAAGCACTGAGCAAGTCCGGGCTGGTTGCCCACATCGCCGAAAGCACCGGCGTCGCCGCGAAGGACGTGCGCTCGGTCATGAGCGCGCTGGAAGGCGCCGTGCATGGTTCGATCAGCAAGAAGGGCGCGGGTTCGTTCACGCTGCCGGGCCTGTTGAAGATCACTTCGGTCAGCGTGCCGGCCAAGCCGAAGCGCAAGGGCATCAACCCCTTCACCAAGGAAGAGCAGTGGTTCGCCGCCAAGCCCGCCTCGGTCAAGGTCAAGGTGCGTCCGCTGAAGAAGTTGAAGGACGCCGCTGCCTGATTGCCGCGTCGCGTGATGCGGCAGGCCTTCGGGCGTGCCGCATCGATGCGTCGGAATATCGGAGCCGGATGTCTTCGCGTAGCGAGGATGTCCGGCTTTTTCATGTGTCGTCGAGATGGAACGCATCCATGCGTGCATGCATGGATTTGGCGAGCTAGGCTTGGGGCCCCTGTTGGGATGCGCCGCGATGCCGCTGTTTGACCTCCCCACCCTGCTCGCCTATCTCGCCGCGGCAACGGTGCTGGTGCTGATTCCCGGCCCGGGCACGGCCTGGATCGTCGCGCAGACGATCGCGGGCGGCACGCGCCGCGGCGTGCGGGCGGGATTCGGGCTGGAGACGGCGACGCTGATCCACGCGCTCGCCGCCGGATTCGGATTGTCAGCGCTATTGGCGGCGTCCGCGCTGGCATTCGAAATACTCAAGTACGCCGGTGCCGCGTACCTGGTGTGGCTGGGCATCAAGGCCTGGCGCGACAAGGTCGAACGCGTACCAACGCCGGCCACGGACGTGCCCACGCGCGGCCGCGTCTACTGGCGCTCGGTGGTGACCGGCGTGCTCAATCCGAAGGTGGCCTTGTTCTTCCTCGCCTTCCTGCCGCAGTTCGTGCATCCGGAACGAGGCCTGGTATGGCTGCAGTTCCTGGTCCTGGGCGTGCTGCTGTCGCTGATCGGCTTCAGCAACAGCTGCGTGCTGGCGCTCGCGGTCGGACGCTTCGGTCGCAGCCTCTCGGGCAACGCGCGCGTGGCGCGCTGGCGCCAGCGGTTGATCGGCACGGTGTTCGTAGGACTGGGCCTGAAACTTGCGTTGCAGCAGCGGAGCTGAGCAGATGGGCAATGCAACATTTCCAGAAGGTGCCATCGTGCTGCGCGCGGGCGAAGGCCGCGCCTACGCGCTCGGTGCGATGCGCAGCGTGTTCAAGGCCGACGGCGCCGAGACCGCGGACACCTATTCGATCTCCGAATGGTGGCTCGATCCGCACACGCCCGGGCCTGGCGCGCACGCGCACGAATCCAATGACGACATCTTCTACGTCCTCGAAGGCACCATGACCTTCCTGCTCGGGGACCAGTATGTCGATGCGACGCGCGGCGACTTCGTGCGCGTGCCCGCGAACGTGACGCACGATTTCGAGAACCGCGGCGACGTACCCGCGGGCGTGCTCAACATCTATATTCCGGGCGGTTTCGAACGCGAAATGGAGGGCATCGTCGCCTGGTTCGCGCAGCAGCGTGCCGCTGGCGGCGACTGACGTGACCAAAGCGCGGGCCTCGGCGCACCCGGCTGGATCGCGATGATGACCGAGCCCGATACGACCTTAGGCACGCGCGATTACACCACCGCTGTCCGCGGACTCGTGGTCGCCGTATTGGTGCTCGCCATCGCCGCGGCTTTCGCGCACTGGGCATGGCAGCAGCCCTTCATGGCCCGGCCGCGCGCGTTATGGGAACTGTCGCGCCTGCCGCCGCCGACCGCATTGCCGGTGCCGGTGGCGGGTGTGCGCGCATCGCGCATCGGCGAGACCTTCGGCGCTCCACGCGGTCGCGACCGCAGCCACGCCGGCATCGACATCTTTGCCGCGCGCGGCACGCCGGTCACCAGCACCACGCGTGGCGTCGTCGTTTCGATACGCGAAGGCGGCCTCGGCGGCAAGCAGGTCTGGGTGCTCGGGCCTGCGGCACAACGCCATTACTACGCGCACCTCGATGCCTGGGCCGATGGCCTGCGCGAAGGTGACGTGGTGCAGGCAGGCGATGCGCTCGGCATCGTAGGCGATACCGGCAACGCGCGCGGCACGCCGCCGCACCTGCACTACGGCATCTATGGCAGCCAGGGCGCCTACGATCCGCTGCCGCTGCTGCGCGCGGCGCGCTGACGCGGCGTAAGATCGCCACACCGCCCGCCATGCTCGTGCAGGGCTCACCCCGGTCCGGATTCTCCAGATGATGAAGCGCCCCTTGCTGCTGTTCGTGTTGCTGGCATTGGTGGCGGTCGGCATCATGCTGTTGCGTTCGTGCGGGGATACGGCCCCGCAGGACTCCGCTGACGCCGCGACGTCATCACAGGCGGGACGCGCCGCTGACGGTACCGGTCCGGACGCAGACGCCGCCGCGCGCGCGCGCGCGATTGCCCGGCAACGCGAAGAGGCGATGCATGCCGCCGTCTCGACGCTGCATCGCTACCTCGCCGCACTCGGCGGTACAGATCGCGCGGCAGCGGATGCCTTCTGGGCGGGCAAGCGACCACCCGCTGCATCCGGTGAAGCGGATCTGCGCAGCCTGGAAAAACTGCGTTCGCTTCGCTCTGAGAATGGCAAGCCGAAGCCGCTCGACTCCGAGACCGTGCCCAATGCCCTGGAAATCCCGATCGAATTGCGTGCAAGCCTGCAAGGTCAGCCGTTGCGGCGTTATCGCGGCTGGTACCGCATGCGTCGCGCAGTTGCCGACGGCGGATGGGAAATCACTTCCGCATCGATCGCGCCGGTCACGCGCTAACCGTCCGTTCACCGGACGGCGCTAAGGTGCGCGCAGTTCTCCGGAGCCCGCCCATGACCACCCATCGCCTTTGCGTCCTGACGCGATTATTGCCGCGCGCCGTGGTGGCGTCGGCTCTGCTGCTGTGCCTGGCCGGATGTTCGACGCTCAACGCAGTCGGCGCCCTGCTCGGCGACCAGGTGTCGTTCACCGCGCCGCAACTACAGGGCTATCTCGACCGCCGCTTCCCGCGCGACTACGACAGGCTCGGCGGGCTGGTGACGCTGACCGTGCTCAATCCACGCCTGAGCATCCCGGCCGGCAGCACCCGTCTGCAGCTCGATTTCGATGTCGGCCTTGGCGGCCTGGGCCAGGACAAGACGCGTCCGCGCGGACATTTCGCCGTCGCCAGCGGCCTGCGCTTCGACACCGGCACGCGCGGCCTGCA
>JACMKK010000178.1 GCA_014380115.1 Luteimonas sp.
GGCAGGCGCTGCGCGACGACCTCGGCATGCAGTCCGCTCCACGTGGCGACGGCGTCCGCCGTGCGGCCGGCGCGATCCTGCGCCAGTCCCTTCCAACCACGCAGCAGGCGCCGCGCGTCTTCGGTTTCGGCGCTTTTCAAAAGATGATCGATGCGCTCGACCGCGGCGGCCGGATCGCGCCGCATCAGTTCGTCGAGCAGCCTCATTTCGGCGCTGGAGCGACCGGGTTCGATCGCGATGATCCGCTCGGCGGTGGCGTTGGCGGCGGCTTCGTTGCCGGACATCGCTTCGAACGCCATGCGCGCTTCGAGCGCGGGCACGTAGTCGGGCCTGGCGGCCGTCCAGCGCTGGATGACCGTGCCGGTGTTCTCGCGCGCCGGCTCGAACAGCAGCCGCGCGCGCCACAGCGCGTCGAACTGTGGCGACGTCGCCAGCGCGGCATCGAGCATGTTGCGCGCTTCTTCCGCGTCGCCTTGCCGGCGCCACGCCTCGGTGATCGCGTTGAGGATGCGCGCATCGCCCGGCTGCGCGGCGAACGCCTCGCGCAGCAGCGGCAAGGCGCGCTCATGACGTCCGGCCATCAATTCAAGTTCGCCGGCGAAGCGGCGCAGGGCCGGTGTCGCGGTGGCGGCATCGGCAAGCAGCGGCGCGAGTTCGTCGGCGGCATCGGCGTAACGCCCCTGGCGCCGCAACAATTCGGCGATCAAGCCGCGCAGGCCGCCTGCCTCGGGCGTCTTCTCGAGCACGCCGCGGAACGATTGCTCGGCGAAGGCCAGGTGATCCTTGGCCAGGTGGGCGAAGCCAAGCGCGTAGCGCAGCTGCACGTCGTCGGGTTCGCGCTCCGAGGCCTTGCTCAGGATCGACAGCGCACGATCGGGATCGCCGCGGCGCAGGGCCAGGGTGCCTTCGAGCGCCAGCTGCCAGGGATGTTCGGGCGCGATGCGTTCGGCCAGGCGCTGCAGGCGTTCGGCCTCGCCGAGGTCGCCGCGCCCGAGCGCGAGTTGCGCCTGCATGATGTAGGCGCCGAACTGGTTGGGATCGAGCACGATGGTGCGCGCCAATGCGGCCTGCGCATCGGCCATTTTGCGTACGCCGATCAGGAAACCGGCGCGCTGGAAATGCAGGTCGGCGTCGTCCGGCGCCAATGCGATGGCGCGGTCGATGCTGGCGAAGGCGCCCTCGGCATCGCCGGCCGCGCGCTGCGCCATCGCCAGCAGACGATGCAGGCCCGGGTCCTGCGGGCTGGCGGCGAGCGCGTCGCGGGCGAGGCCCACGGCCTCGTCATGGGCACCGCGGCGCAGTGCGTCGAGTATCTGTTCCTGCATGGGATCGGGCACGTCTGAAGGCTTGTCGCCTTGGGCCGATCATTGTACCGGCTGGCTAGGGGCCGGCCGCCTTGTCCACAGCGTCCAACCGCTCCGCGACCCAGCGCTCGGCGAAGCCGTCGAGCTGCGCGCCGAGCAGGAAACCGCAATGTCCTCCCCAGCGCGCGATTTCCAGCGTCGCGTTGGCCGGTAGCGACAGGGCATGGAAATCCGACACCGGGATCACCGGATCATCGGCCGCCATCAGGATGTCGGCGGGGATCTCCAGCCGCATCAGGCGATCGCCCGCGATCGAATAGCCATCGAAGTAATTGTCGAGCGTACCGAAGTCGGTGTGCCGCTCGACCATCCACTGCGTCAGGCCGCGCATGCCGAGCGCCAGCGTGCGGTCGTCGAAGTCGTGCCGCTCGGGGAACAGCGCGCGCTTGCGCAGCAGCGAGTGGCGCCACTTGCGCTCGAAGTAACGCAGGTACAGCGGCATGCCGCGTTCCATCTGCTCCATCGTCACCGCCGGATCGATGACCGGACAGACCGCCGCGACGCGCGTCAGCGGCAGTCCCGCGCCGGGCGCGCGCAAGGCCAGGCGCAACGCGAAATTGCCGCCGAGGGAATGTCCGGCGGCGACCATCGGCTGGCCGACCTCGGGCAGGAAGCGCCGGGCGATGTCGCGTGAGGCGTGCATCACTTCGTCGATGCGGTTGGAATGGAACAGCGCCTCGTTGAGATGGTGCGTGTCGCCGTGGTCGCGGAAGTTGAGGCGGAACACGTCGAAGCCGCGTCGCAGCAGCGCCGCAGCCGTCAGGCGCATGTAGCTCGATTCGACGCTGCCTTCCCATCCGTGCAGCAGCAGGGCCAGCCCCC
>JACMKK010000179.1 GCA_014380115.1 Luteimonas sp.
TCTGGGCGTGCTGCGCGCGACGATCGCGGATGCCGAACCGCAGCTGGCGCAACGGCAGGCCGACGACGCCGCGCGGCAGGACGCGCTGCGCGATGCCGAAGCCAGGCTGGCCGACTGGCAACAGCGCTGGGACGCGCATAGTGCGGCGCAGGCCGAGGCCGCGCGCGCCGGTGACGTCGAGCGTACGCGCGTCGACTATCTCGATCGCCAGTCGTTCGATGCCGAACGCCGTCGTGAACAGTTGGCGGGCGAACGCGAAGGACTCGACCTTGCAGCCCTGGCCGAAGCCTTCGCTGCCGTGCAGTCGCAGCACGATGCGCAGAAGACCGCGCTCGACGGCCTCAACGCCGAGCTCGATGCGCGCAAACAATCAGTGCTGGAACTGCAGGACCAACAGCGCACAGCACAGACCGAGCTGGCCGAAGTGCGCAAGCAGGCGCAGGCCAGCCGCGGCCGGCTGTCGTCGCTGGAAACCCTGCAGCACGCGGCGCTCGGTCAGGAACAGGGCGCAGCCGTTGCGTGGCTGAAGCAGCGCGGGCTGGATTCGGCGTCGCGCGTAGGCGAACGGCTGCAAGTGGAGGCCGGTTGGGAGAACGCGGTCGAGGGCGCGCTTGGGCAGTTGATCGAAGGCGTGCTGGTCGACAATCCGGAGTCGCTGGTCGAGGCGCTTGGCGAGCTCGGCGAAGGCCGGTTGACGCTGGTCTCGCCGCAGCCATCCGACGACAACGCCGACAGGTTCGCGCCGACCTCGCTGGCTTCGAAGGTGCAGGGGCCTGTCGCGATCCGCCGCCTGCTGGCGAAACTGCATGTCGCCGAGACCCTGGCCGAAGCGCGTGCGCTGCAGGCCGGGCTCGACGATGGTGAATCGGTGATCACGCGCAATGGCGAGCGCCTCGGTGCAGGCTGGGTGCGCGTGTTGCGTTCCGGTGCCGCGAAGCAAGGTGCGCTGCTGCGCGAACGCGAGATTCAATCGTTACGCGTGGAGATCGACGCGCTGCAGAAGCGCGAAGCCGAACTCGAACGCGGCATCACCGCCTGGCGCGACCGACTGCTGTCGGCCGAACAGCAGCGCGAGGACGCGCAACGGGCGCTGTATCACGCCCATCGCGGCGTATCCGAACTCGCGGGACAGCTGCAGAGCCAGCAGGGCCGTTTGGACTCGGCCCGCGGCCGCATCGAGAAGATCGATGCCGAGACCGCCCAGCTGGCCGAAACGCTGAAATCGAGCGGCGAGCAGGCGCGCGAGGCGCGGACAAAGCTCGAAGACGCGGTGTCGCGCATGGGCGACCTCGAAACCGCACGCCAGGCCTTCGATGCCGAACGCCGCGCACTGGTCGAAGCGCGCGATGCAGCCCGCAACACCGCGCGCGAGTCGCGCGACGCCGCGCATGCGCTGGCATTGACTCTGGAGTCGCAACGCGCGCAGATCGTGGCCCTGACGCAGGCGCTCGACAGGATGGGCAGCCAGCGTGGGCAGCTCGATTCGCGCCTCGGCGAACTCGCCTCTCAACTCGCCGATGGCGATTCGCCGGTCACCGCGCTCGAATCCGAACACCAGTCCGCGCTCGAGGAACGCGTACGCACGGAAAAAGCGCTCGCCAGCGCCCGTGCGGCGCTCGAAGGCATCGACAACGAACTGCGCGGTTTCGAGCAGACCCGCCACGAGCGCGAAGAGCAATCGCTGCAGCAGCGTGAAGCAATCTCGCAACGCAAGCTCGACCAGCAGGCGCTGGTGCTGCACGCCGACCAGTTGTCGGCCGCCGTGGTCAGTGCCGGCTTCGCACTCGACGAGGTGGTGGCGACGCTCGCCGACGATGTCGAGATCGCAGCCTGGGAGAAGATCGTCACCGACTTCGACGCCAAGTTGCGGCGCCTTGAACCGGTCAACCTGGCCGCGATCCAGGAGCACGCCGAGGCAGCGCAGCGCAAGGATTATCTCGACGCGCAGGATGCCGACCTGACGACCGCACTGGACACGCTGGAGGATGCGATCCGCAAGATCGATCGCGAAACCCGCGGCCGCTTCAAGGACACCTTCGACCGCGTCAACAGCGGCGTGCAGGAGATCTATCCACGGCTGTTCGGCGGCGGCCATGCCTATCTGGAATTGACCGGCGAGGACTTGCTCGATACCGGCGTGGCGATCATGGCGCGCCCGCCAGGCAAGCGCGTCTCCAATATCTCGCTGTTGTCCGGCGGCGAAAAGGCGATGACCGCAGTGGCACTGGTGTTCGCGATCTTCCGCCTCAATCCCGCGCCGTTCTGCCTGCTCGACGAGGTCGACGCGCCGCTCGACGAAGCCAACGTCGGCCGCTTCACGGCGCTGGTGGGCGAGATGAGCGAGCACGTACAGTTCCTGTTCGTGACCCACAACAAGGCCACCATGGAAGCCGCGCAGCAGCTCAGTGGCGTTACCATGCGCGAGCCGGGCGTCAGCCGCCTGGTATCCGTGGACCTTGCCGAAGCCGCACGCCTGGCCGGCGCAGCCTGAGGAGCCAACACGATGTCTGACGTCTGGTTGTTACGTATCGGCATCGTGGTGGCGGGTCTGGCCCTGATGGCCGCGATCTATTTCTTCGGCCGCCCGCGCAATCGCGGCCAGGGACGCCGGTTGCGGCCGGAAGAACGCGACGGGCGACTGGAGCCGACGCTCGGCTCGCAGATCGAGGACGAACTCGCTGCGGCGCAGGACTTCAGCAGCGATTCGGTCGTGCAGTCGGAGATGGAATTGCTCGACCGCACCGTCGGCAGCACTTCGGCGCAGGCGGCGAGCGAACTCGGCAAGCGCGCCAGCGAAGATTTCGACAAGATCGTGACGCTGTACATCGCCGCGCGCGCGGGCGAGAAGCTGCGCGGTCCGGATATCGTGGTTGCGGCGGAAAAAGCCGGCATGACCTATGGCCACATGAACGTGTTCCATCGTCTCGTCGACGGCCATCCCGAACGCGGCCCGGTGTTCAGCGTCGCCAACATCATGAAGCCCGGCAGCTTCGAGATGGCGGAGATCCATGCGCTGGAAACGCCTGCGATCGCGTTCTTCCTGACGCTGCCGGCGCCGATCCAGGCGCTCGACGCCTGGGAAAAGATGCTCCCGACCGCGCAGCGCATGGCCGAGCTGCTCGATGGCGTGGTGCTCGACGAACAACGCAATGCCCTCGGCCGCCAGCGCATAGCGCACCTGCGCGACGAGATGCGCGCCTATGATCGCCAGCATGAAGCGCCGCCGCTCACGCGTTCGCCGCGCTGGTAGGAAAAGCTCCCTCCCCTGCGAAGGCAGGGGAGGGCTGGGGAGGGGTTGCGGCGGATCAGGCGATTCTTTCCGGAAGCATTGCTGGCGCCTGCGACACCCCCTCCCAACCTCCCCCTGCATTCGCAGGGGGAGGAGCTGAAGCCCGAGACATCGCTGCCATGACTACGGCTGCCGCCACCTCAAAACGCATCACCGAACTCCGTCGCCAACTCGACGACGCCAACCATCGCTACTACGTGCTCGACGACCCGTCGATCCCGGACGCGGAATACGACCGCCTGCTGCGCGAGCTCGAGGCGCTGGAAGCCGAGCATCCGGCGCTGATCACGCCCGATTCGCCGACCCAGCGCGTCGGCGCGGCGCCGTCGGGCGCCTTCGCTCCGGTGCGCCACGCGATTCCGATGTTGTCGCTTGGCAATGCCTTCAGCGACGAGGAGATCGCCGATTTCGAGCGCCGCATCGAAACCAAGCTTGGGCGCAAACAGCCGAAGTTCTCGGTCGAGCCCAAGCTCGACGGCCTCGCCATCAGCCTGCGCTACGAACAGGGCCGCTTCGTGCAGGGCGCAACCCGCGGCGACGGCGCGAGCGGCGAGGACGTCACCGTCAACCTGCGCACGATCAAAGCCATCCCGCTGCAGTTGCGCGGCAAGGGCTGGCCGGCCGTGCTGGAAGTGCGCGGCGAGGTCTACATGCCGCTGGCGGGGTTCAAACGCTACAACGAACGCGCGTTGAAGGAAGGCGGCAAAGTACTGGCCAATCCGCGCAACGGCGCCGCCGGCTCGCTGCGCCAGCTCGATCCACGTATCACCGCGCAGCGACCGCTGGCGTTCTACGCCTACGCCGTCGGCCTGGTCGAAGGCGGAAAGCTGCCCAATACGCACTCGGCGACGCTCATCAAGTTACGCGAATGGGGTTTCCCGGTCAGCACAGAAAGCGACGTCGTCGCTGGTACCGAAGGCCTGCTCGCCTACTACCGCCGTACGGGCGAACGGCGCGACAAACTGCCGTTCGACATCGACGGCGTGGTCTACAAGCTCGACGACTATGCCGGCCAACTCGAAATGGGTTTCGTGTCGCGTGCACCGCGTTGGGCGATCGCGCACAAGTTCCCGGCGCAGGAACAGACCACCGTGCTGGAGGCGATCGACATCAACATCGGCCGTACCGGTGCGGCGACGCCGCTGGCGCGGCTCAAGCCGGTGCAGGTCGGCGGCGTGGTCGTGAGCAACGCGACCCTGCACAACGCCGACCAGATCGCGCGCCTGGACGTGCGTATCGGCGACACCGTGATCGTGCGCCGTGCCGGCGACGTGATTCCCGAGATCGTCCGCGTCGTACCCGAGTACCGCGCGCCCGGCGCGCCGGCATGGACGATGCCGACGCAGTGCCCGGTCTGCGGATCGGAGATCGTTCGTGAAGAAGGCGAGGCGGTCTGGCGCTGCTCGGGCGAACTCACTTGCGCGGCGCAGCGCAAGGAAGCGATCAGCCA
>JACMKK010000180.1 GCA_014380115.1 Luteimonas sp.
GATCGACCAGGCACTGGCGTTCTTCGAACAGCTCACCCTGCCCGGCTGGCGCGGCGAGATCGCGATCAAGATCGTCAAGGAAATCGCGGATCGCCTGCGGTTCCTGGTCGATGTCGGTCTCGACTACCTCACGCTGGAACGCAAGGCCGGCAGCCTGTCCGGTGGCGAAGCGCAGCGTATTCGTCTTGCCTCGCAGATCGGCGCCGGACTGGTCGGCGTGCTGTACGTCCTCGACGAGCCGTCGATCGTGGTGCTGCCGATCGACGAGACGCTGGCCTTTTTCGACAAGCTCACGCTGCCCGGCTGGCGCGGCGAGATCGCGATCAAGATCGTCAAGGAAATCCGCGACCGGCTGAAATTCCTGGTCGACGTCGGCCTCGACTACCTCACGCTCGAGCGCAAGGCCGGCAGCCTGTCCGGCGGCGAGGCGCAGCGCATCCGGCTGGCCTCGCAGATCGGCGCAGGCCTGGTCGGCGTGCTGTACGTGCTCGACGAGCCCTCGATCGGCCTGCACCAACGCGACAACGAGCGTCTGCTCGGCACGCTGACGCGGCTGCGCGACCTCGGCAACACCGTCATCGTCGTCGAACACGACGAGGACGCGATCCGCCTCGCCGACCACATCGTCGATATCGGCCCCGGCGCCGGCGTGCATGGCGGCGAAGTCGTGGCGCAGGGCAGCTACGCGGACATCCTCAAGGCACCGCGCTCGGTGACCGGCCAGTACCTCAGCGGCAAGCGGCAGATCGACGTGCCGAAGCAACGCCACAAGGCCAAGGCGAAACAGCAGCTGACGCTGCGCGGAGCCACCGGAAACAACCTCAAGAATGTCGACCTGACCATCCCGGCGGGCCTGTTCACCGCGATCACCGGCGTGTCCGGCTCCGGCAAGTCGACGCTGATCAACGACACGCTGTATTCGCTCGCGGCGAACGAGATCAACGGTGCCTCGCACACGCCCGCGCCGCATCGCGACGTCAAGGGTCTGGACCTGTTCGACAAGGTCGTCGACATCGACCAGTCGCCGATCGGGCGTACGCCACGCAGCAATCCCGCGACCTACACCGGCCTGTTCACGCCTCTGCGCGAGCTCTACGCGCAGGTGCCGGAAGCGCGCGCGCGCGGCTATTCGCCCGGACGCTTCAGCTTCAACGTGCGCGGCGGCCGCTGTGAAGCCTGCCAGGGCGACGGCCTGATCAAGGTCGAGATGCACTTCCTGCCCGACGTCTATGTGCCCTGCGATGTCTGCCACGGCAAGCGCTACAACCGCGAGACCCTGGAGATCCACTACAAGGGCCACAGCATCCACGACGTGCTCGACATGACCATCGAGGATGCGCTGACGCTGTTCCAGCCGGTGCCGTCGATCGCGCGCAAGCTCGAGACGCTGGTCGACGTCGGCCTGAGCTACATCAAGCTCGGCCAGCCGGCGACGACGCTGTCGGGCGGCGAGGCGCAGCGCGTCAAGCTGTCGAAGGAACTCTCGCGTCGCGATACCGGGCAGACGCTGTACATCCTCGACGAGCCGACCACCGGCCTGCACTTCCACGACATCGAGCACCTGCTCGCCGTGCTGCACAAGCTGCGCGACGACGGCAACACCATCGTGGTGATCGAGCACAACCTCGACGTGATCAAGACCGCGGACTGGGTGATCGACCTCGGTCCCGAAGGCGGGCATCGCGGCGGCGAGATCATCGCCGAAGGTACGCCGGAGGACCTCGCGCGCATGCCGCAGTCCTACACCGGCCAGTTCCTCGCCAGGACGCTGGGCCTGGAGCGGAAGCCCGCGCGGCGGAAATCCGCGGCATGAGCCTGGACAACGAAAAGATGCTGTTCCAGATGCCGGTCGAGTTGCGCTGGCGCGATCTCGACGCCTTCAACCACGTTAACAACGCGAACTTCCTGACCTACCTCGAAGAAGCACGCATCCGCTGGTTCGAGTCGATCGGTGATCCTTGGGTAACCGACACCTTCGCGCCATTGCTCGCGGCCGTGCAGATGAACTACCGGCTGCCGATTCCCTACCCCGGCACCTTGATGGTGGAACTGGTCACCGAGCGCATCGGCACCACCAGCCTGACCATCGGCCATCGCATCACAAGCGCGGACGGCGCCACCTTGTATGCCGACGGACATGCCGTGCTCGTGTGGATCGATCGTGCCAGCCAACGGCCGATCCCGTTGCCGGAGCCCTTGCTGCGCGCCGCAAGCAAGTAGGAGCGGCTCCTGGCCGCGAATTCTCGCCTACGGGTCGCCGGATTTCCTGACTTCGAATTCGCCAAGCACCTTGCGGCCATCGGACAACGCGAACTCTATCGCGACCTTGCTGCCCGCCTTTAGCGGTGCGCGCGGCTGCATCAGCATCAGGTGCATGCCGCCGGGCTTGAACACGGCAGCCGTATCCTGCGCCAGGCGCAATTTTGGTACCGCGCGCATGCGGCTGACGCCGTCGACGGTGCGCGTTTCGTGCAACTCCACGCTGCGGAACGCAGGACTGCTGGCGCCGATGATCGTCGCCGGCACGGGGCAGTCGTTCTGGATGCGACCGAAGCCAGCCATCATCGGCATGCGGGCCGGCGGCATACGCACCCAGCCGTCACGTACGCTCGGCGCGCATTCGCCCGCGCAGACACTCGCCGCGACCGCGAGCCAGAGGGCGATGCCTGACGCCACGATGCTGCAGGCTCTGTTCATGCGCCTATCATAACGGCCGGCATCCACACCGAGTCCCACGCATGACCGCATTGATCGTCTCCACCGACCATGGCCCGATCCGCGAACTGACACTGGCACGTCCGCCGGTCAATGCCCTGAATCCCGCGCTGTGCAGCGCGTTGCGCGAGGCCGTCGAACAAGCCGTCGCCGCTGGCGTCGAAGGCCTGGTCCTGGCTGGCGGGCCGAAGGTGTTTTCAGCCGGCCTCGACGTACCGCACCTGCTCACGATCGAAGATCGCGGCGCCTTGCTGGCCGCTTGGGAGAGCTTCTTCGGCGCCGCGCGCGCGCTGGCTCAATGTCCGGTGCCGGTCGTGGCGGCGATCGCGGGACACGCGCCCGCAGGCGGCTGCGTGCTCGCCTTGTGCTGCGACTACCGCGTGATGGCGTCCGGGCCGTTCCGCATCGGTCTCAACGAAACACAAGTCGGCCTCGCCGCGCCGCTCGGCGTGATGCGCCTGATGCAGCGCGTGGTCGGACAGCATCGCGCCGAACGCCTGCTGGTCTCCGGCGAATTGGTCGACGCCGAACGCGCGCTCGCGAT
Organism: Luteimonas sp.; assembly: GCA_014380115.1. GTDB lineage: Bacteria > Pseudomonadota > Gammaproteobacteria > Xanthomonadales > Xanthomonadaceae > Luteimonas. Next base: position 3,260 of record JACMKK010000180.1, read on the forward strand.
CGGACTGGTCGACGAACTGGCCGACATCGACCACGTCGCGCTGCGCGCACGCGTCTGGCTGGAGGAGCTGCTGAAACTGCCGCGCAAGCCGATGCTCGATACGCGTGCCGCGGCGCGCGCCGACCTGGTCGCAGCGATGGGACCCGAAAGCATCCAGCTCGATCGCTTCATCGCCGCCTGGAGCGAACCCGACACGCAGGCCGGCCTGCGCGCCCTGGTCGCCAAGCTAGGCAAGTAGCCATGTTGCAGATGCGACCTTGCTGCGAGTGCTGCGGACGCGATCTCGCGCCCTCGGCGACCGATGCGCTGATCTGTTCGTTCGAGTGCACGTTCTGCAGCGACTGCAATGCGCGCATCCTGCACGGACGATGCCCGAACTGCGGCGGCACGCTGTCGGCCCGGCCGACGCGTAGCGCCGAGGCGCTCGCGCGTCACCCGGCCAGCACCGAACGCATCGTCAAGCCGGGGGGCTGCGCTTGATCAGGCCGCCGGCCCGGTTGCGACCGGTCGCACGGGATCGCTGATCCAGCCGCTCCAGGAACCGGTGAACAGCTTCGCTCCCGGCAACCCGGCGTGTTCCATCGCCAGCAGGTGATGGCAGGCGGTGACGCCGGAGCCGCACATCGCCACCACTTCGTCGGCGTAGCGCGCTCCGAGCAAGGCATGGAACTCCCGGGCAAGCTGCGTAGACGACTTGAATCGGCCATCGCTCAGGTTGTCGGCGTACGGACGGTTGATTGCGCCAGGGACATGCCCGGCGACGCGGTCGATCGGCTCGATATCGCCACGGAAACGCTCGGCCGCACGCGCGTCCAGCAGGATGCCGCCGGCGGCAAGATGTGCCTGCACGCGCGCGGCATCGAGCAGTCGCGAATCGTCGAAGTTGGCAACGTAGCGGGCGCGAGGCGGCGCGGGGATCGCGGCATCGACAGGCAATGCCGCAGCCGTCCATTGCGCCCAGCCGCCATCGAGCACGGCGACATCGGCATGGCCAAGCGCGCGCAACAGAAACCACAGTCGCGCTGCGTGTGCACCGTCGCCATCGTCGTAGGCGACAACCTGGTGCCGGGGTGTGATGCCCCATGCCTCGAGACGCGCGGTGAAGGCCTCCGCGTCCGGCCAGGGGTGGCGACCGGCCGCGGGCTTGTTGTGGTCCGACAGGTCGCGATCGAGATGCGCGTAGCGCGCGCCTGGAACATGCGCCTGGCGATAGGCGGTTTCACCCGCCTGCGGCGACGCCAGCGAGAAACGACAGTCGACGACGACAAGGCCGTCGCGATCGAGTTCCGGTGCGAGCGTTTCGGTCGTCACCAGGCTCTGCCACGCCGTGGGAGTGCCTGCGGCCTTGGGGTCCGCGGTCATAGTCATCGGATTTTCTCCAACCGCTCGCGCAGATTGAGCAGGATCGAGGCGGTCGCGCCCCAGATGCGCTGCTCGGGCGCGAGTTCGTAAGTACGGTATTCCAGCACGTGCCGTGCGCGACCGCGGTAGTCGATGTCGATGCGTTCGAGGTTTTCCGGCGTCATCAGATAGGCGAGCGGAACTTCAAAGACTTCGGCCACTTCGCGTGGATCCGGAACCGGTACGAAATCGGGATCGATGGCCGCCACCACCGGCAGGACGCGGTAACCGGTGATCGTCGTCAGCGGATCGAGGTAGCCCAACGCAGTGACCTGGCTGCGTTCGAGGCCGATCTCTTCGTGCGCTTCACGCAATGCGGCGGCGGCGGCGTCTTCGTCGCCCGGCTCGACGCGTCCTCCGGGGAAACTGACCTGACCGCCGTGTTGGCGCAGGGCGTCGGTGCGGCGCGTGAGCAGGACTTGCGTGCCGCCGTCGCGCTCGATCAGGCCGACAAGGACGGCGGCCTCGACATGGGCGGCATCCGGCGGCAGCAGGTCGGTCAGTTCCGCAGCGTTCCACCCCTGCCCGACGGGCGCTGCACCCAACGGATGTAGCGCCCGGACCAGAGCGGAGGCGGTATCGGCAGTCATCGGCTGCGGCGTGATTCGCGATCGGCCAGCACGTCTTCCATCAGGCGCAAGCGCTCGTCGTCGTTCATCTGGGTCCAGCGCGCGATCTCGGCGGACGTGCGATGGCAGCCGAGGCAGAGGCCGTCGTCGTCGAGGGCGCAGACGCCGACGCAGGGGCTCAGTACGGCGCGGAAGGCGGAATTCATGGATCGGTATCTCTGCGACTCATAAAACATAACGCCGGCTTGAGGCCGGCGTTATGAAATCAACCACAAAAATCAAACGCTGGATCCCCGCCTTCGCGGGGATAGGGCGGCATGTCCGCCCTGGCAATGGCAAAGCCGTGCGCTGCGCGCACGGGCCATTGCGTCACTTGACGCTGACGAGCTTTACGTCGAATACGACGGCCTGATTCGGGCCGATCGGCGACTGCGGCGTGTTGCCGTAGGCCTTGTCGGCCGGAAGCACGACTTCCCAACGCGATCCGGATGGCATCTGGGTCAGCGCTTCGCGCAGGCCCACCAGCGGGATCTGGCTGACCTTCATCGTCACCGGACCGGCGGGCTGGCCTTGCTGCGCCGCGAAGGTGTCGACGAAGGTCGGACCATTCGGGATATTGCCCTTGTACTGAATCTGGATGTCGCTGGTCTGGCTCGGCTTGGCGCCGGTGCCGTTTTCGACCACGCGATACTGCACGCCGCTCGGCAAGGTCTTCACGCCGGTCTTGGCCTTGTTCTGGGCAAGGAACGCATCGCTCTTGGTCTTGTTCTCGGCTGAAGCCTTCTCGAACGCGGCCTTGGCCTTGGCCAGCTGGCGCTTCTGCATGCTTTCCACGGAGGTGCGCAGCTGCGCGACCGGAACCGTGGGCTCCTTCTTCGCATAACCGTCCTGGACGGCTTTGACGACGGTGTTGACGTCGATCTGTTCGCCGCTTTCGATCAGGTTGCGGCCGAGGTCGTAGCCGAGGGCGTAGCTCAGCTTGCCCTTCTCGGACGTCGTGTCCTGGGCGGCAGCGGTGCCGGTCAGGGTCAGTGCTGCCAGTGCGACAGCGAGCAAACGCAACTTCATTCAGTGACTCTCCAGGGGAAAGGTTTGGTCCGGAATAGGGGTCCAAACATGGCACGGGGCGGTCGAACCGCCCCTTGTGGACGCGATAGGATACCGGCCGCAGGGCTTAACCGCCACTGACGACAGCCCTTCAGACCGGCCTGGCGCGAGCAAGTTCCTCGCCTCGGCGCGTCTCCCTATCCCCTTTCCGCCGGGCCCGCTCATGACCGATTCACCGCTGCAAACCACCGATCGCGACGGAATTCGGGTGCTGACCGTCAACCGCCCCGACAAACTGAATGCGTTGAATGCGGCCACGCTCGATGCCCTGCACGCCGCCTTCGACGCCGCTGCCGTGGATCCGGCCGTACGCGTGATCGTGCTGACCGGCGCGGGGCCCAAGGCGTTCGTTGCGGGCGCCGATATCGCCGAAATGTCCGGCTTGAGCGCGGTCCAGGGGCGCGATTTCTCCCAGCGTGGACAGCGGATGATGCGGCGCCTGGAGCGGATGCCGAAGCCCGTGATCGCGATGATGAATGGTTTTGCCCTAGGCGGCGGACTCGAGCTGGCGATGGCCTGCCACCTGCGCATCGCGGCCGACAGCGCGAAGGTCGGGCAACCCGAGATCAACCTCGGCCTCATCCCCGGTTTCGGCGGTACCCAGCGCCTGTTGCGCCTGGCCGGGCGCGCCGCGACGCTGGAACTGTGCCTGCAGGGCTCGCCCATCGACGCCGCCCGCGCGCATGCGCTCGGCATCGTCAACCGTGTCGTGCCGGCAGCGGACCTCGAAGCCGAAACGATGAAACTGGCACAGCAGCTGGCCCAGGCCGCACCGCTGGCGCTGCGCGGTATCCTCGATTGCGTCGCCATCGGCGGCGAATGCGGCATCGAGGAAGGCCTCGAATTCGAGACCACGCAGTTCGGTCTGATCTTTTCCACAGACGACATGCGCGAGGGCACGAGCGCCTTCCTCGAGCGCCGCAAGCCCGTCTTCCGCGGAACGTGAGCACGACCTGCCCCTATTGCACCAACGAGCGCGATCGCGCAGCCGTCGCGGCATTGCGCGCTGCGATCGCGTCCGACGATCTCGATGCCGCAATCGAGCTGGGCTTGTTGCAGTTCGAGTTGCGGCCCGGTGCGCCCTGTGCGGCCTGCGGTCCGGACATCGCCCGCCTGCTCGCCGCGCGCGATGCGCGTCGCAGCGCAC
>JACMKK010000181.1 GCA_014380115.1 Luteimonas sp.
CCAGCAAGCGCAGATAGACCGCTTCGGTCAGCGCGATGAAACGTGGCAGGCCGAACTCCCGCACCGCGTGTTCGCGCGCAGCCTCGCCCATTGCAGACAGGCCGGCCCGTTGTTCGAGCATGCGCTGCACCGCAGCGGCGATCGTGGCAACGTCGCGCGGCGGCACGATCCAGCCGTCGCGGCCGGGCTCGATGTTCTCCGGCAGGCCGGCGTAATCGGTCACCAGCACCGGCTTGCCCATCGCCATCATTTCGCGACAGGCGAACGAGATCGTCTCCACGTCGTAGGACAGCACGAAGCCGGCATCGATCGCCGCGATCACCGGGCGTACGTCGTCGAGCAGTCCCGGGAAATGCACTTGGCGAGCGAGGCCCAAGCCGTCGATGCGTTGTGTCTGTTCCGCTGTCGGTGGCTTGCCGGCCACCAGCACGTGCACCTGCGCGCGCGCAGGCGCCGGCAGCGATGACAATGCTTCGATCAGGTCCATCCAGCCCTTGTAAGCAGCCGTGCCGGCGCTGCTTCCGAGCAGCAGCGCCGGCGAATCGCCGATCCAACGCTGGCGCTCGAGATTTCCGTCGGACGAGGTCCGTGGCGCGAAGTGGTCGATGTCGACCCCGTTGTGCACGCTGTCCAGGCGACAACGACGATAGGCAGATGCCTGAAGCGCACGCAGCGTGTAGTCGCACACGGCAATGACCTGGTCGGTGCCGCGGCGCGCGCGCCACCAGTGCCCAAGTCCACGCATGGGCTTGGAGTTGTGTTTGGTAAGCACGATCTGCGGCCTGCGCTGCATGCCGTGCAGTGCGGCCATGACCAGGCGATGGTCGGCGGAGCCGTTGACATGCACGACATCGAACTCATGCGCGCGCAGGTAGGCCGCGAGCTGCCTGCGCGCGGCCCGGCGCGCAGGCCATTTCCGCAGTCCGTTGGGGAACGGCTGCGCGAGCGCGCGCACGCCGTTCAATCCACTCGCCTCGCGATGCAGGCGACTACTGCCAGGCGCGGCGACGTGCACTTCATGCCGGCCGGCCAGCCCGCGCGCGAGCGCCGCGAGATACGTGGTATGCCCGCCGCCATCGCCTTCGTGGAAATTGGTGTACAGGAGCTTCAAACGATCAGCGCTTCCTGAAGCCATTGGCGAGGATCGCCAACGCTCGCTCGAAGCGCTTCCACCACGGTGCATCGCCGCGCAGACAGATCGAAGCGTAGCGCTTGGCTTCGGCCCAGGTCGGCGCGGGCTTGGTGCGGTATTCGAGCTTGGCCAGGTCGATGCAGCTGTCGTCGATGCCCGCTGCACGCGCGTAATGCGCGACCAGCGCGCGCGAGCGCAAGCGGTTGAAGTAGGTCGACGTCGGACCGCGCGTCGACCACCAGCCATTGTTGCCGTGGATGCGATAACCCACGCTGGCTGTCGGCAGGAAATACTTGCGCGCGCCGAGCACGCTGGCGCCGTAGACCAGGCAGTTGTCGGCCGACAGGCGCCAGGTCTTGAGGACGTCTTCCGGCAGGTCCAGCGCGCGTCGCGCCCAGTCGCTGCGCAGCGACAGCGCCGAGGTCGGCGCGCCGTACCAGTAGGTCAGTATGTAGGTGCTGATCGCCGTGTAGCCGAGGTCCATGGCGGACTCGGCATAGGCGACGCGTCGCTGTTCGTCGCCGAACAGCTGGATGTCGGAGAACACGAAGTCGACATCGCGACGCGCGTCGTAGAGCTCGCCGATCTTCGCCAGGTAGTCCGGTTCCCAGCGGTCGTCCGCATCCAGGAAGCAGAGCACGTCGGCATTCGCTGCCGCCACGCCGCGCCGGAACGCGACCAGCTGGCCGCCGTTCTCGCCGCACAGCAGCGTGACGCGGGCATCGTCGCCGTAGCGTTCGCGCAGGAACTCCGGGGTGCCGTCGGTGGAGCCGTCGTCGACGACGATCACCTGTGCCGGCGCGCGCGTCTGTGCCAGTGCGCTGTCGATGGCCTCAGCGATGAAGCCGCGGTAGTTGTAGCTGGTGACGATCACCGCGAACGACGTCACGCTGCGGCTCCTTCCTGCAGCAGCGTGCGGAAATAGGCGATGGTTTCCTTCAGGCCGTCCTCGAGGCCCACCTTCGGCTCCCAACCGAGCTTGTCCCTGGCCAGCGCGATATCCGGCTGGCGCTGGCGCGGGTCGTCCGACGGCAGCGGCTTGTGGACGAGTTTCGAGCGCCCGCCGACGAGTTGCAGCACCTTTTCGGCGAGTTCCAGCATCGTGAACTCGACCGGATTGCCGATGTTGACCGGCCCGGTGAACCCGGCCTCGGTGCCCATCATCCGCACGAACGCCTCGATCAGGTCGTCGACATAGCAGAAGCTGCGCGTCTGGCTGCCGTCGCCGTAGATGGTGATGTCGTCGCCGCGCAACGCCTGCACGATGAAGTTGCTGACCACGCGCCCGTCGTTGGGGTGCATGCGTGGACCGTAGGTGTTGAAGATGCGCACCACCTTGATGTCGAGGTCGTGCTGGCGGTGGTAGTCGAAGAACAGCGTCTCGGCGCAGCGCTTGCCCTCGTCGTAACAACTGCGGATGCCGATCGGATTGACCTTGCCCCAGTAGCCCTCGGGCTGCGGATGCACTTCCGGATCGCCGTAGACCTCGCTGGTGGAGGCCTGCAGGATCTTCGCCTTGACGCGCTTGGCGAGGCCGAGCATGTTGATCGCGCCGTGCACGCTGGTCTTGGTGGTCTGCACCGGATCGTGCTGGTAGTGCACCGGCGAGGCCGGGCAGGCGAGGTTGTAGATCTGATCGACTTCGACGTACAACGGAAACGTCACGTCGTGGCGCATCAGCTCGAAATACGGGTGCGACATCCGGTGCGCGAGGTTGCGCTTGCTGCCG
>JACMKK010000182.1 GCA_014380115.1 Luteimonas sp.
ACGGGGTGCGATCGTGCCAGCCATGCGCAGCGCATGCATCGGCAATAGCAGCAATTGCGCTACAGCAGCGTGATCACTCCAGCCTCGCCGATGCGCTGCCACGGCAGGCCGAGCACGAGGGCGTCGAGTTGCGCGTGCGTGAGCGTCATCGTGCCGGTGATGTCTCGGGGCCAGGCGAACTTGCTGGCGTTGAGCCGTCGCGCGGCGAGCCACACGCCGATGCCGTCGTGGACGAGCACCTTCATCCGGTTGGCACGTCTGTTCGCGAACAGGTACGCGTGGTGCGGGCGCGCGGCGCCGAAGACCGCAACGACCTTGGCGAGCGCCGCCTCGGTGCCGGCGCGCATGTCTAGAGGTTCGACGGCCATCCACACCGCGTCGACTCGGATCACCGTAGCAGCTCGCGGGTCCAGGCTGCCAAGCCCGCTTCGGCGCTCAGCGGCCAGATGATCTTCATCGTCAACGCGCCTCGACGCAGTTCGACTTCGATGCGCTCATTGCGGGATCGAACGTCGGGCGTCGGAGCAACGGCTACCGGGACGAACTCGCGTTGCACCACGTCGATTGCGGCCGTGCCTTCGCGAGCCAACTTGCGCCACCCGTGCACGATGTTCGCGTTGATGCCGTGCGACATCGCCACCTTCGCGACCGACGCGTTCGGAGCGTCGCACTCGGACAGGATCTGTGCCTTCAACTCTGCGCCATACCGCCTGCGTTTACGACTCTGTTCGACTTCCATCGTGTCCAGCTATTTGCTTCGTGGACATGATCGTTGTCGCCGGTAGCTCCAAGATCAAGATGGGTTCGCCGGACGCTTACATTGCAGCAGCGAACACGAGAGGCCGCTTCGGCGAGACGAGTTCTGGGCAGCGTATGTCGCTGATGCGTCGATTGCAGGCCTGCACGACCGACCGCTGACCGGCACCTGATCTTGTGGCTCTAGTTCTGTGAAATGGCCCTGAGGGACCGGCCGCTTTGCGCTGCATCACAGACGCCCATGCCGTCTCGGACATCGGCAGCTGAGGGTCGAGGTTGATGCCGATGGGCGGCAGTCAGCTTACTCACGCCCACCACCATCAATCGGTCGTTCGGCGCTCGAGCCCTCTGAAGCACCGGGTAAACCGTTCACCTACCGAGCTCGAGCGCCGCCAAGCCAAGCGTCACTGCGACAGCCAGCAGGCCATAGATGACCTTGCGGCTTCCCGGCTTCATCAGCACAGTTGGCAGTTCCCTTGAACTTGTGCGGAACAGCTCGCCGTGGTCCCGCTCGCGCGGGTCGTTGGACTCGCGGGTAGGGAGTCCGCTCATGACTGCTTGCAATTCTTGGTGGGCTGGTTGAGTCGGCCGGCTGGCCGGCCCGGAAGCTCGGGGAGTTCGGCCGTGGCGCCATCGTTCAGTTCTCGCTCGGCGAGTTCGGCCTTGATGATGGTCTCTGCCAACTGCCGTCTGCGCTCCGGCGCAAGCATCGCCAAGTCTGAGAAGGGCCCACACGAGTGCTTGCGCAAGAGCTCGGCGAGCCGCTTCCTGACCACAAAGTTCTCACGGCTCATCATTCGCTGCATGAAGCTGTCTGTCAGCTCGCCGGCAATGCTTCGAACGATGTCCGCATCCAGCGGTGACAGCAATTCGGGACAGACGTCCCATGCTTTGTTGAGTTCGGTGCGTCCGATCGGCATGGTCATCGCGTCCAACGCACTTGCAGCATCTCGCGGCCACTCACGTAGCAGAAGTTCACCGCGCCGCCGTAATCGTCACGCAGCACAGTTCCGAGCTCGTGTGCGAGATGGGTGTCGGTGGTTCTCAGCAGAATTCCCTCCGGTGTTTGCGACGAGCCCCTCAATTGGCGGGAAGGGTGCCGGGCCGCGGCTCGATTCGCACGCGTTTGGACCAGGTTCATGAGCTCGACTCGGTGCCTGTTGAGGGAGTGTCCGAATTTCTGTGTTCGAGGCGGGTTGTTGAATTCGTCTTTGCTTGATGTTCTTTGAACAGAGGCCCCTGCCAGGCCGCCGGAGGCGCCCCCGGTTGGGCCATGTATTTCATGGTTCAACCCTGTTGGCGGGTCTGCGTGAAGCGCTCCTCGTAGAGTATCGCGAACTGGTTCATCGCCTCCTTCCAGTTGGGCGCCGCGCGGCTCCATTCGGCGGTGATGTTGCGCAGCGCCAGCCAGATCAGCTTGCTTGCCGCGTCGTCGCTGGGGAAGTG
>JACMKK010000183.1 GCA_014380115.1 Luteimonas sp.
CGCATCGAGGAACTGCAGGCGGTCGACTACCAGAAGCGCAACGAGACCAATGAAATTTTCATTCCGCCGGGCGAGCGCCTCGGCCAGTCCGTGGTCGAGTTCAAGGGCGTGTCGAAGAGCTTCGGCGACCGCCTGCTGATCGACGACCTCAGCCTGATCGTGCCCTCGGGCGCGATCGTCGGCATCATCGGCCCGAACGGCGCCGGCAAGTCGACGCTGTTCAAGATGATCACGGGGCAGGAGAAGCCGGACAAGGGCTCGATCACGATGGGACCGACGGTCAAGCTGGCCTATGTCGACCAGAGCCGCGATGCGCTGACCGGCAACCACAACGTGTTCCAGGAAATCTCCGGCGGCGCCGACATCCTCAACATCAACGGCATCGAGATCCAGTCGCGCGCCTATATCGGCCGCTTCAACTTCAAGGGCCAGGACCAGCAGAAGCTGGTCGGCACGCTGTCCGGCGGCGAACGCGGCCGCCTGCACCTGGCCAAGACGCTGCTGCAGGGCGGCAACGTCCTGCTGCTCGACGAACCGTCCAACGACCTCGACATCGAGACGCTGCGCGCGCTCGAGGATGCGATCCTCGAATTCCCGGGCAACGTGTTCGTGATCTCGCATGACCGCTGGTTCCTCGACCGCATCGCCACGCATATCCTCTCGTTCGAGGGCGACAGCCATGTCGAGTTCTTCCAGGGCAACTATCGCGAGTACGAGGAAGACAAGAAGCGACGGCTGGGCGAGGAAGGCGCGCAGCCGCACCGGTTGCGGTTCAAGGCGTTGAAGTAGGACGGGCATGCCCGTCCTGGCATCGGCCCGCGCGCAAGCGCGCGGCTTTGCCGATGCGTCATCCCGAGCGCAGCGAGGGATCTGCTGATTCGGCCGGCATCAACACGAGACCGAGATTCCTCGCTACGCTCGGAATGACAGTATTTGAGCTCGGAATGACAACACGTAAGCTCGGAATGACAACGCTATTGATTCGGCCTTGGACCAGCAGATGAACTTCATCACAGCCCTAAAGAACCGCTGGTCCAGCGCCAACTCCCTCGTCTGCGTCGGCCTCGATCCCGAGCCGGCGAAATTCCCGGCGAAGTTCGGCACCGACCCCGACGCCATTTTCGCCTTCTGCCGCGACATCGCCGATGCCACCGCCGATTACGCCTGCTGCTTCAAGCCGCAGATCGCGCATTTCGCCGCGCACGGCGCCGAAGACGCACTACAACGACTGATCGCGCACATCCACGCCACGCATCCCGGCATCCCGGTGATCCTCGATGCCAAGCGCGGGGATATCGGCAGCACGGCCGAGCACTACGCAGCCGAAGCGTTCGACCGGTACGACGCCGACGCCGTCACCGCCAATCCCTACCTGGGCCGCGACTCGGTGCAACCGTTCCTCGATCGCGCCGACAAGGGCATCGTGATCCTGTGCCACACCTCCAATCCGGGCGCGCGCGATTTCCAGGAGCTCGACGTCGGCGGCAAGCCACTGTACCTGCGCGTCGCGGCTACGGTGGCGAACAAGTGGAACGCGAACGGCAATTGCGCGCTGGTCGTCGGGGCGACGTTCCCCGAAGAGCTGGCGCAGGTGCGCATGCTGGTCGGCGACATGCCGCTGCTGATTCCCGGCGTCGGCGCGCAGGGCGGCGATGTCGCGGCCGTCGTGCGCAACGGCCGCAGCAGCGACGGCAGCGGGCTGATGATCAGCTCGTCGCGCGCGATCCTGTATGCGTCGGGCGGCGACGATCATGCGCAAGCGGCGCGCAACGCGACCAAGGCGCTGTGCGACGAGATCAACCGATACCGCTGAAGGTGTCGTGTTTCCGCAATTTTTGGAGCGCCTTCGACCGCGAGCGCCGGCAGGTCAGCGCAGCAGCGCGCGCAACGCGGCGAACGGGAAACGTGCCCAGATGGCACCGTAAACGCACAGGCGCGTGAGCCCGCCGCGCCGTGGCGCCTCGAACTTGCGGAAATAGCGCGCCAGCCCGCGATGCCGGTGCCATTCGACGAACAATGGGCGCGCCTGGCTCGAGATGCCGCGAAGATGCACCACGCGCACGCCGTTGGCGACTGCGATCGCCGCGCCGGCAAGGCGGGCGCGGCGGCACAGGTCGAGATCCTCGGCATGCAGGCGATAGCCGCTGTCGAAGCCGCCGAGGCGATCGAACAGATCGCGCGACAACAGCATCAGTGCACCGGAGATCGCGTCCACGCCTTGCAGCCGCAGCGCGTTGTCGGGTGCGATGCCGAGTTCGCGGGCGGCGCGCGAGCCGAGCATCGCGGCGAAATCCGGATCGCGACGGCGCGCGGCAGGATCGCGCGCGCCGTGTTCGTCGACCAGGTCGGCGCCGAGCAGGATGTCGCGGCCGGCGTCGTGCGCGGCCTCACGCGCCAGATCGCGCAATCGCGACAACGAATCCGCCTCGACCAGGCAATCGGGATTGACGAACGCCAGCCACGGCGCGTCGCACTGAGCGGCGCCCTGGTTGCAGGCGACGGAGAAGCCCGGGTTGTCGGGATTGCCGATGAAGCGCACGCGCGCGTCGGCCGCGGCGTGGCGCTGGACGATGGCGAGGGTGCCGTCCTGCGAGGCGTTGTCGATGACGCGGATCTGCGCGACGCCGTCGGCGGCACGCAGGCGCGCGAGGCAGTCGTCGATGGTCGCGCCGCTTTCGTGGCTGACGACGATGGCGGCGATGTCGGCGGCGGACGTCATGCCGTCTGCGCCCTGTTCGAAATTGAGCGGATGAAGTAAAGAGCGTTGTCATCCCGAGCGCAGCGAGGGATCTGCTGTCGACAAGCTGGTCCCTCGCTGCGCTCGGGGCGACAATTTTTTCGGGCTGCTGCCGGCAAGCCGTAGCGCATCAGCTTTCTCCCCGCGGGGGCCGAGTCTCGCCCACGAACAGTTCGCGCTGCGCCTGTGGCGGATCGATGCCCGCATACGATCGCGTCAACGCTTCACGTGTTTCGCGCAACGGATCCTCCATCAGGAAATTCGCCAGCCGCGCATGCCACGCCGGCCAGCGCACCGCGAGCGCGTCGAGGTCGCCGTCGGCGGGGCCACCTTCGCCACCGCGCGCGACAAAGGCCGTTTCGCACAGCGCATTGCGCCAGCCGAGTCCGGACAGGCGCAGCGACAGGTCGATCAGCGCCGCGTACCACGAGGCGTAGCTCGCCGCATCGAGCCCACCCGCGCGACGGCGCGCGTTGCCGCGCAAGGCAACGGCGTGATCGACGGCCGCGGGCA
>JACMKK010000184.1 GCA_014380115.1 Luteimonas sp.
ATGCCGATCTGGCGCGACAAGCTGTTCGCGATCATGCACCGCAACGCGGCGCCGGCGACCGGGTTCTTCCGCATTCCCGGCAACCGCCTGGTCGAATTGGGCGCGCAGGTCGAGATCTAGCGATCCGCGCCGCGCATGCGCGGGGGATGGCAATCGCGCCGCGCCGTCCCCAGATCGCGTGCAAGCCCACTGTGCAAGGCGCAACCAGCATGACTCCGTTTTCCGTCCTCGACCTGGCGCCGGTGACCGAAGGCAGCACGCCTGCGCAAGCGTTCGCCAACACGCTCGACCTCGCCCGCCACGCCGAACGCCTCGGCTACCGCCGTTACTGGCTGGCTGAGCATCACAACATGCCCGGCATCGCCAGCGCGGCGACCGCGGTACTGATCGGCTACGTCGCCGGCGGCACGAGTACGATCCGCGTCGGCGCCGGCGGCATCATGCTGCCGAACCATGCGCCGCTGCAGGTGGCCGAACAGTTCGGCACGCTGGCGTCGCTGTATCCCGACCGCATCGACTTGGGGCTCGGCCGCGCACCCGGCACCGACCAGGCCACGGCACGCGCGCTGCGGCGCTATTTCGACGGGGCCGATACCTTTCCTCAGGACGTCGTCGAATTGTTGCGCTACTTCGAACCAGCGCACCCCGGCCAGCCCGTGCGTGCCGTGCCGGGCGCGGGGATCGAAGTGCCGGTGTGGCTGTTGGGATCGAGCCTGTTCAGCGCCTCCCTGTCGGCGAAGCTCGGCCTGCCGTTCGCGTTCGCTTCGCATTTCGCCCCGGCCGCGATGGATGAGGCGCTGGCGATCTACCGGCGCGAGTTCAAGCCTTCCAAGCGTTTGCAGCAGCCGTACGCGATGCTCGCCCTCAATGTGATCGGCGCCGACGGCGAGGCCGAAGCCCGGCGCCTGTTCACGACGCAGCAGCAGAGCTTCGTGCGCCTGCGCCGCGGCCAACCGGGCTTGATCCCGCCGCCCGTGGACGACATCGAGGTGTTCTGGACGCCGCAGGAGAAAGCCGGCGTCGAGCAGGCGTTGGCCTGCACGGTGCTCGGCGACGTCGACGGCGTCCGTCGCGGCATCGCGGCCTTCGTCGAACGCCATCGTCCTGACGAACTGCTGATCACCGCGAACGTGTTCGACCACGCCGCGCGCCTGCGCTCGTACGCGATCGCCGCCCAGGCGCGCGAAAGCATGCGCTAGCAGGCCCCAGCGGGTGTGCCGGGCAGGGTCTCATGCGACCATAGCGGCATGAACGACGCGCGCATCATCGCCGCTGGCGCCACCCGCGAGGACGAGGCACTCGAGGCCAGCATCCGGCCCAAGCGCCTGGATGAGTACCTCGGCCAGGAGCCGGTCCGCAACCAGATGCAGATCTTCATCGAGGCCGCCAAGCACCGCGGCGAGGCCCTCGACCACGTGCTGATCTTCGGCCCGCCGGGCCTTGGCAAGACCACGCTCAGCCACGTCATCGCCAACGAGCTCGGCGTCAACTTGCGCATGACCTCCGGTCCGGTGATCGAAAAGGCCGGCGACCTCGCCGCGCTGCTGACCAACCTGCAGCCGCACGACGTGCTGTTCATCGACGAGATCCACCGCCTTTCGCCCGTGGTCGAGGAGGTGTTGTATCCGGCGATGGAGGATTTCCAGATCGACATCATGATCGGCGAGGGACCTGCCGCGCGCTCGATCAAGCTCGACCTGCCGCCGTTCACGCTGATCGGCGCGACCACGCGCGCGGGACTGCTCACCGCGCCGCTGCGCGATCGTTTCGGCATCGTGCAGCGCCTGGAGTTCTACAGCGCGGAGGAGCTGACGCGGATCGTGCGGCGCTCGGCGAAGATCCTCGGCATCGACTGCGCGGCCGAGGGCGCGGTCGAGATCGCACGCCGCTCGCGCGGCACGCCGCGCATCGCCAACCGCTTGTTGCGGCGCGTGCGCGATTACGCGCAGGTACGTGCCGCGGGGCATATCGATACCGAGGTCGCGCGCGCGGCGATGGCGATGCTGGGCGTCGATCCGGAAGGCTTCGACGAGCTCGATCGGCGCCTGCTCAACCTGATCATCGAAAACTTCGACGGCGGACCGGTCGGCGTTGAATCGCTGGCTGCGGCGCTCAGCGAGGAACGCGGCACGCTCGAGGACGTGATCGAGCCGTATCTGATCCAGCAGGGCTTCCTGGTCCGCACCGCGCGTGGCCGCATGGCCTCGCACAAGGCGTACCGGCATCTGGGATTGAAGCCGAAAACGGTGCCGGTCGACCTGTTCGCCGAGGCACCGGAGGGCAGCGCTTGATGTCCGGCGCACGGCTTCCGGCGATCGACTCCTGTCTTTACGGCGCTGTCAATGCGTCCTGAACCGGTGTTCAGCATACCGACAAGGGTCTACTGGGAAGATACCGACGCTGGTGGCGTGGTGTACCACGCGCAGTACTTGGCGTTCCTCGAGCGCGCGCGCACCGAATGGCTGCGCGCCCGCGGCTACGGCCAGGACATCCTGCGCGGCGGGCAGGCTCATGGAGGGCTGGACCTGGTGTTCGCGGTGCGCGCGATGCGGATCGATTTCCGCAAGCCCGCGCGCCTGGACGATGCCTTGGACGTGTCCGTCGCCCTGCGCGAGTGCCGGCGTGCCAGCCTGGTCGTCGTGCAGACGATCGATCGCGATGGAACGCGCCTGCTGGATGCGGAAGTGCGCGTGGCCGCGCTCGGCGCGTCCGATTTCCTGCCGCGCGCGATTCCCGCCCCATTGTACGAAGTCCTCAAATCCCTCGAAGCAACACAAGTTTTTTGAAAAGAATCTGGAGTAACGATCGATGAGTTTATTGCTGATGGCACTGCAGGCGACGGCCGTCGAGCCGCTGCCCGAAGAAGCCGCGACCACGGCCCAGGCCGCGGCGCAGGCCCTGCCTGATCCCGGCAGCAACAGCCTCGACCTGCTGCAATTGGTCCTACACGCGAGCCTGCCGGTGCAGCTGGTCATGGTGCTGTTGCTGTTCGCCTCGGTCGCCTCGTGGGTGATCATCTTCCGCAAGAAGCGCGTGCTCGATCGCGCCGAGAAGGAAGCCAACCAGTTCGAAGAGCGCTTCTGGTCCGGCGCGGAACTGGCAAAACTCTATGCCGGCGCGACAGAGCGCAACCGCGACATCGGCGGGCTGGAGGCGATCTTCGAAGGCGGCTTCCGCGAGTTCAACCGCATCCGCCAGCGTCGCGGCGTCGATCCACGCACCCAACTCGAGGGCGCGCAGCGCTCGATGCGGGCGACCGCATCGCGTGAACTCGACGGCCTCGAGCACAACCTAGAGTTCCTCGCCAACGTCGGTTCGATCAGTCCCTACGTCGGCCTGTTCGGCACCGTGTGGGGGATCATGATCTCGTTCCAGGGCCTGGCGAACGTCAAGGAAGCGACCATCGCCACGGTCGCGCCCGGCATCTCCGAGGCGCTGATCGCGACAGCGATGGGCCTGTTCGCGGCGATTCCCGCGGTCTGGGCCTACAACCGCTTCGCCACCAAGGTCGAGCGCATCGGCGTGAAGTACGACGCCTTCTCCGAGGATTTCTCCTCGATCCTGCAGCGGCAGTCGCACCTCGACGAGGCGTGAGCCGCACAGCGCGCTAGCCCCGAAGCCGCATCCCGGGCGTTGAACCCCAAGCATTCCGAGAGACACCAGCCATGGCCATGACCGCCACCGGTCGCCGCATCCGCAAGCGCAAGCTCAAGGCAGAAATCAACGTCGTGCCCTACATCGACGTGATGCTGGTGCTGCTGATCATCTTCATGGTCACCGCGCCGCTGCTGAACCTCGGCGTCGACGTCAACCTGCCGCAGTCCAACGCCAAGTCGATCCACGAGAAGAAGGATCCGGTGATCGTCAGCGTCGACAAGGACGGCAACCTGTTCTTGACCATCCAGGGCGCGAAGAACGAAGCGGTGACGTCGGAACAGCTGATCGCGAAAGTCGGTGCGTTCGTCGCCAACAATCCCGACGTCTCGGTGCTCGTCGCCGGCGACGGTGAGGCGCCGTACCAGACGGTCTACAACGTGCTGACCGACCTGCAGACCAAGGCCAACGTCTCGCGCGCGGGCCTGATGAGCAGTCCGGCCGAGGCGACCGCACGGTGAGGGAAACCCGCGCCGACACCACGCAGGCGACGATCTATGCGATCGCGCTGCACGTGGTGCTGTTCGCGCTGATGTTCGCGGGCCTGTTGTGGACGCGTACGACCGCGCCGGTGTCGGCTGCGGGGCCGGTGGTCGAGGCCGAACTGATCGATCCCAATGCCCTGTCGCCGGCGATGAAGCGCGCGCTGCGCGATCGTCCCGAACCGGTGCCGCCACAGCCGGTGCAAACGAAGCCGGTCGAGGAGGAAGCCGCGCCGCCACCGCAACCCGTGCCTGAGCCCACGCCGCAGGACTCGCCGGTGCCGCAGCAGGACCAGGCGCAGGAAGTGATCCCGATTCCCGACACGATCGACCAGGAAGAGGTCGATCGCGACGCCGTCTCCGCCGAGACCCGCGAGCGCGAGCAGGAAGAGAAGCGGCGCCAGGAACAGATCGACCTGACCGAGCGCGAGCGCCAGGAAGAAGCCGAGAAGCGCCAGCGCCTGACGGAGATGGAACTGGAGCGGCAGAAGCAGCTCTCCGACATCCGCAAGCAGCGCGCGCTGGCTGCGCGCGATGCGCAGTTCGCCGAAGAGAAACTGAAGCAGCTCGCCGATCGCCGCGCACAGCAGGCCTCGGACAGCGCCGCCAGCGCCAGTCCGCCGCCGGGCAACGAAGGCGTCGATCCGGCCCTGGCCGCGCGCTATGCGGCGGCGTTGCAGGAAGCCATCCTGCGCAACTGGACGCGCCCGGAAACCGTGCCACTCGGCCAGCGCTGCCAACTGGTGATTCGGCAGTTGCCGGGTGGCGAGGTGGTCGACGTCTCGGTCTCACCCTCCTGTCCCTATGACGAGCTCGGCAAGCGCTCGGTCGAGGCCGCGGTGCTGAAGGCCCAGCCGTTGCCCTATGCCGGCTTCGAGTCCGTGTTCCAGCGCACGCTAAGGGTCAATTTCGAGGCCCAGGACCGCTGACCGACCTGTTCGGAGCCTCCAAGTCCGGCCGTGTTCATCTTTGAGAGGATGTTCACGGCCATCCTGTAAGACTTCCCTGCTAATCAAGCTGCAAAGCTATGGACCGCCGATGACCCGACCCTTGCGTTTGCTCGCCTCCTTCCTCGCCCTCCTGTTCCCGTTCGCCGCCGCCGCGCAGCAGCAGGGCCTCGAAATCGACATCATCGGCGGCAACGCCTCGGCCCTGCCGATCGCCGTGGTTCCCATGTCTTACCAGGGTTCCGGCGCCGCCCCGCAGACCGATGTCGCCAGGGTGGTCCGCGAGGATCTGGCACGCTCCGGCCAGTTCCGCGGCCTGCCCGAGCAGAGCATGGTAGAGCGCCCGAGCCGCGGCTCGGAAATCCAGTACCCGACCTGGCGGCTGCTGAAACAGGACTTCCTGCTCGTCGGTCGCGTCGTCGACGCCGGCAGCGGCAGCTACAAGGTCGAGTACGAGCTGTTCGACGTCGCCAAGCAGGAGCGACTGCTCGGCTTTGCGATGACCGCGCGCGCCAGCGCGATGCGCGATGTCGCCCACCAGATCAGCGACGCCGTCTACGAGAAGATCCTCGGCGTGCGCGGGGCGTTCTGGACCCGTATCGCCTACGTCACCGCGACCGGCACCGGCGGCAACAGCCGCTACGCACTGATGGTCGCTGACTCGGACGGCTTCAACCCGCAGACGGTGGTGCGCTCGAACCTGCCGCTGCTGTCGCCGTCGTGGAGCCCGGACGGGCAGAAACTCGCCTACGTGTCGTTCGAGCACAACAACAATTCCTCGATCTACATCCAGAACCTCGGCACCGGCGCGCGCGAGCGCGTGTCCAGCTTTCGCGGCATCAACAGCGCGCCGAGCTTCTCGCCGGACGGTAGCCGGCTGGCATTGACCCTGTCGCGCAGCGGCAATCCCGAGATCTATGTGATGGACCTCGGCAGCAAGGCGCTGACGCAGGTCACCAACCAGTTCGGCATCGATACCGAGCCGACCTGGAGCGCCGATGGCGGCACGCTCTACTTCACTTCCGACCGCGGCGGCCGCCCGCAGATCTACCAGGCTTCGGCCAGCGGCGGCGGCGCCACCCGCGTGACCTTCCAGGGCAGTTACAACGCCAGCCCCACCGTGTCGTACGACGGCAAGAAGATCGCCGTGGCGCAGGGTGCCGGAAACGTCTACCGTATCGCGATGCTGGACCGGAGCCTGGGCTCGCCGCGCTGGTCCACGCTGTCGCCGGGGTCACTCGACGAGTCGCCGAGCTTCGCGCCCAACGCCAGCATGGTGCTGTATGCGGCGCGCGAGGGCAGGCGCGGGGTACTGTATGCCGTATCGGCCGATGCCCGGGTGCGCCAGCGCCTGGTGCTCGCCGATGGCGACGTGCGTGAGCCGGCGTGGGGACCGTACCGACAGCAGCGCTGATCACATTTAGTTTGTGCGACACACACTCTCCAAAAGCGAAAAACGACGAGGAAGACCATGAACAAGACCAGCCGCATCCTGATCACCGCCCTGCTGTGTACCGCAGCCGTTGCCTGCTCGAAGAAGGTCAAGGAAGTGCCGCCGGCCGACACCGGCCCGAGCACCGCCCCCGTGACCGATACCGGTCCGACCACGCCGGGTGCCTACGGCCCGGAAGACCTCGACAGCGACGCCTGCCTGCGCCAGCGCGTGGTGTACTTCGACCTCGACCAGGATGCGCTGCGTCCGGAATTCCAGGCCGCGATGGCCTGCCACGCCAAGTACCTGCGTGATCGCCCGTCCTCGCGCATGTCGCTGGAAGGCAATGCCGACGAGCGCGGCAGCCGTGAATACAACCTCGGCCTCGGCGAGCGTCGCGGCAACGCGGTGTCGTCTGCGCTGCAGGCGAATGGCGGCTCCGGCGCCCAGATCACCGTGACCAGCTACGGCGAAGAACGCCCGACCTGCACCGAATCGAACGAGGATTGCTGGGCCAAGAATCGTCGCGTCGAGATCGTGTACACGGCCAAGTAAGACGCAGTGATGCAAGCACAAGCAATGATTCGTTCC
>JACMKK010000185.1 GCA_014380115.1 Luteimonas sp.
AGTTGCTGGACACGCCTTCCGGCGCGCAGCCGATGCCCGACGCCGACCGCGCGCGCTTCATCGCCACCATCCGCGAGCAGGGCGAACGCCTGTCGCAGATGATCGACAAGCTGCTGGCGTTGGCGGCGGTCGAGTATCGGCAACGGATCGAGCATCCGGAGAGCGTCGGCATCGCCGCGCTGATCGACGCGGCGGCCAAGGACGTGGCGCCGAAGCTCGCGCATGCCGGGGTCGGACTTCAGCTTCCGGCGCAAGCCGCCGACGACACGGTGCCCGGCGATCCATTCCTGCTGCGGCAGGCGCTGGTGAACCTGTTCGAAAACGCGATCGATTTCGCCCCGGCCGGCAGCACGATCGAGGTCGCGCTGCATCGCGATGGTGACCGCTTGCGCATCGACGTGGCCGACCGCGGCCCCGGTGTGCCGGACTACGCGATCGGACGCGTGTTCGAGCGTTTCTATTCGTTGCCACGCCCGGGCGGCGGCAGCCGCAGCAGCGGATTGGGCTTGTGCCTGGTGGCGGAAGTGGCCGAACTGCATGGCGGAGGCGCGGCCTTGGCGAATCGCGACGGCGGCGGCGCAGTGGCCAGTCTGGAGTTGCCGGCACTTCGATAAGTCGTAGTGCAGGCGGTGCGGCGTTCGCAGTCGTGCGCACGACGCAAGCTATGTGCCGCCGCGCGCCTACCGCACTTCACCGTCGCTTCACCCTGCCGCCATCGTGCCCACGCAGGCACCTCCGACGCTACCGCCATCACCAAGGTGGGAGAACGACATGCGTTTGGGACTGAAGATCCTGATGGTGCTGGGGCTGACCCTGGCGATCCTGGTACCGCTGACGATGATCCGTGGCACGATCAACGAACGCCAGATGTACCGCGAGCAGGCGGTGCAGACCGTTGCGCGCAGTTACGCCGGCGCACAGGGCCTGGCCGGGCCGGTGCTGGTGGTGCCCTATGTCGAGACGATCGAGGTCGAGGAGAAGAACGACAAGGGCGTGGTGATCCGCAAGGTCAAGCGCGACGGTGCGAGCGGGCAATGGACGTTCTTCGCGGACACGATGGACGTGACCGGCAAAGTCTTGCCGTCGACGCGCAGGCTTGGCCTGCACGAAGTCCGCGTCTACGAGTTGAAGGGAACGCTGTCGGCGCGCTTCCACGCCGCCATCCCCGCCGATGCAAATCCGGAACTGCCGCGCAAGATCGGCCAGCCGTGGCTGGCCTACGGCATCGCCGACGTGCGCGGACTGGCAGGCTCACCGCGCCTGCGCATCGATGGCGGCGATCGTCGGCTGGAACAGGGGCTGGGCAGTCGCAATGGCGCTGGCGTCCACGTCCGCTTGCCGACGCCGCGCGCGGGTACCGCGCTGGCTTTCGAGAGCCAGCTCGATTTCGCGCTCGGCGGCACCGAGTCGCTCGCGATCGCGCCGCTCGCCAAGCGCAACCGCATCGTGCTCGATTCGACCTGGCCGCATCCGCAGTTCAACGGCGCATTCCTGCCTCGCACGCGCATGGTCGACGGCAAGGGTTTCCACGCCGAATGGGAAGTCTCGTCGCTGGCCACCGATGCGCAGGCGCAGTACCTCGCCGGCAACACCAGGGCTGCCGGCGGCGGCGAACCTGGCAACGACGCGCTGCTGCATGCTGCGGGAGCCGACGGCGCGAACGGGCGCGGTGCGCTCGATGCGGTCGGCGTGTCGCTGGTCGATCCGGTCAACGTCTATTCGCAGGCCGATCGCGCCAGCAAGTACGGCCTGTTGTTCGTGCTGCTGACCTTCGTCGGCTTCTTCATGTTCGAGCTGATCAAGCAGTTGCGCATCCACCCGATCCAGTACGGGCTGGTCGGGCTGGCGCTGGCGATCTTCTTCCTGCTGCTGGTCAGCCTGTCCGAGCACATCGCCTTCGCATGGGCGTACCTGACGGCGAGCGTCGCCTGCATCGGCTTGCTGGGCTTCTATGTCGCGCATGTGCTGCACAGCCGCGCGCGCGGTCTCGGTTTCGCCGCGATGCTGGCGACGCTGTATGCCGCCCTTTATGGCCTGTTGGTGTCGGAGGACAACGCACTGGTGCTGGGTGCAGGCCTGTTGTTCGTGATCCTTGCTGCGCTGATGGTGGTGACGCGGAAAGTCGACTGGTATCGCGTTGGCGTCATCGCACCGTCTTCGCCTTGATTCCAATCGGCAGCGATGTGTTGCCGCCCCCTTTGAAGAAGGGGGCGGCAATGCGCAGGCATTGCGGGGGATTTGCTCTTGATCTTGCCTCGAGTTTGAAAAAGATCGGAGCAACGTCAAGAGCAAATCCCCCGTCACCTGCTACGCAGGTGCCTGCCCCTTTTTCAAAGGGGACAACCGTGAGCAAATCCTTCTTCCAGGATCTCGTTCAAGCAAACAACGACACGCCCGGCACCAGCCACAACGACAGTGCCGCCAACGCGGTGCCGATGCCGGTCGCGGCAAGGACGTCGCTCGGATAGTGCAAGCCCAGCACGACGCGCGAGGCCGCCACGCTCGCGCTGAACGGGATCAGCAGCCATGCCAGCATCGGATAGTGCGCCAGTGCCACCAGTGTGAACGCGACCGCATGCAGGGTATGGCCCGAAGGAAAACTGAACTCGTCGAGCGGCGCGATCCAGGCGCGGATGCGGACATCGGATGCGTACGGGCGCGGGCGGCGAGTCCAGCGTTTCAGCAACTTGTAGAGCGTCAGGGCGATCGCGCCGGTGGCTGCGAGATGCGCGGACGCCATGAGGCCGTCAAGCCCATCCAGCAGCACCATCGCCAGCATCAGGCCATACCAGAACACGCCATCGCCGAGCCGGCTGGCAGCGGCGAAGTAGCGGCGCAGCCCGCTGCGCGCACA
>JACMKK010000186.1 GCA_014380115.1 Luteimonas sp.
CGCATCGCCGACTTCCTCTGCCGGCGTGCGGTGGTACAGGTATTCCTCGCGGTTCCACAACCCGGCCGGGATCCACCACGCGGTGGCCGGTTCGGCGATCGTGAATTCCGTCAGTTCCTCGCCGATCTTCACTTCCTTCAGGGTCGGCTGGTCGGGAAACTCGTAGCGGAAGCCGACGCCGTCGTCATAGACGCGGAACACCACGTCATAACGTCGCTTGAGTGCCTTGGTTTCGGCCAGCGTCACACGCAGCTCGTTGTAGTGGTTACGGATGCTGCGGCGCTCGCCCCAGGGCTGCTCCCAGGTCTCGTCGAAGGTGCGCGTCTTCTGTCCCGATATCGCGAAATGGCGCTCGAACTTCGGCGCATCGATGAAGATGAAGCCGAGCCGCGACGGCGCGATCACCGGCTTGCCGAGGCGCGAGACCGCGTAACTGGGGCGGCCGTCCTGGTCGGTCGTGACTTCGACGGCAAGCACGTCACCGGGCGATGCGATACGCGCGACTGGCAGCTGGGGCGCGGGCGGAGCGGCGAGGGCGGAAGCGGAGAGAGTCATAGTGGCTAGAAGCACCGTGGCGGCGAAGACGTGACGGAGGGTCATGAGCGGATGCCTGGAAAGAGGGGCGTTGAACAACGGGCCGTCCGCATCCTGCGACAACCGGCTCAGCGCGGCAAGGCGCGTGCGGATGAAAACGTAGTCAGCAGCGCGAGATGCGCGAGGTGGATCGGCAGCAGCAATGCGATCCAGTGGGCATTGCGCTGCGGTTGCAGCGGCAGCCAGTGCAGGAACAATGCAGCCACGGCACAGGCCGCGATCGTCATGAGCAGACCGTCGAACCAGCGTCCGCCGTCGCGGCCACGCAGGATGCGCCATGCGCCCGGCAGCAACAGCAGCGCCAGCGGATTGAACAGAAGGAGGTTATGGTTGGCCCAGCCGAAGGTGTGTTCCGTAAACAGCCAGATGAAGGCCATCAGCAGGCCGACGGTGGCCGACAGCGTCCAGAAACCGAGTGCGACGCCGGCGACCACGCGTGGCGAGTGACGCGCCAGCCACCACGCGAGCACGCCGACGACTGTGCCGGACAACAGCCACGGCCACCACGGGCGCGCCATCGCGACGGGCTCGGGTGCGATCAGGTGCGGCAGGATCACCTGCTCGCTGCTGACCAGCGGACGGCCGTCGGCGCGTTTCGCCTGGCGCAGGCCTTCGGCCAGGTGCATCGGCACAAATGAGTCCTGCCACAGCGAATTGGGCAGGTCGGCGGAAGGCCCGAGCCCGATGTCGAAACCCAGCCACATCCAGGCCGCAGGCGACGCCAGCCGCACCGCTTCGCTACGGAACGTGTTGCCGGTCGAGCGCGCCTCGAACTGGGGCCGCAAGATGCCGCCCAGGACGCTGTCGAGCGCATCGCGCACGCGCGTGGAACAGTTGTCGGTGAAGTACTGATAGCGGTAGCGCGCGTTTTCGGGCAATGCGTTCATGGCGAGCTTGGCGGCGAGCCGCGTCGCCTCGTCGTCGCGGAGGTCGAGCCACTGGATCGACACGCCGCGCCCGGTTTCGCGGTAGTGCACGAGGTCCTGCTCAAGCGGCAGCGCGACCAGCAGGTACTGCATGTCGTTGCGCACGAAGCGTCCGACGAAGCCCGCTTCGGACATGTCGAAGAAGCCGAAGTTGTAGGAGACCGGCTTGCCGAGCGCGGGATCGTCGACCACGATCGAGTCGTGGCCGAAGCGTTCGAAGAAGATCTCGCCGGGCTGCATCGTCGCGACGCCGATCCGCGGCGCGGCCAGTGCATTGCCGGCGCTGCACAGCAACAGCAGCGCCGCGGCGAGCCAGGCACGGGCGACGTGGTTCGTCCGGCTCACCACGCGCTGGATGACTGACGCATGCAGGACTCGTCAGTCTGCATGCACGCTGACATGCAGCGCATGCAGGCGGCGCGCGTCGGCGCGGGCGATGCGGAAGCCGAAGCGCCCGAGCGTCAACTCTTCGCCGGCTTCCGGCAGGTGCCCGATCGCGGCCGTGATCAGTCCGCCGATCGTGTCGTATTCGTCGTCGTCGAAATCCGCGCCGAAGCGCTCGTTGAAGTCGGAGATCGGCGTCAGCGCATCGACCACGTACTGGCCGTCGGCCTGCGCGGCGATCAGCGCATTCGGGTCCTCGGCGTCGTCGTGCTCGTCGTCGATCTCGCCGACGATCTGTTCGAGCACGTCCTCGATCGTCACCAGCCCGGCCACGCCGCCGTACTCGTCGATCACGATCGCCATGTGGTTGCGCGACTGCCGGAACTCGCGCAGCAGCACGTTGAGGCGCTTGGATTCGGGGATCAGCACGGCCGGACGCAGCAGTTCCCGGATCGTGCCAGGCCCGTTGTCGGCGACCACGCCGCGCAGCAGGTCCTTGGCCAGCAGGATGCCGAGGATCTCGTCCTTGTCCTCGCCATGCACCGGAAAACGCGAATGGCCGGACTCGACCACGTGCTTCATGAGATCGATGAACTTGGCATCGGCCGGCAATGCGACCATCTGCGCGCGCGACACCATGACGTCGCCGACGGTCATGTCGGATACCGCGATGGCGCCTTCCATCATGCGCAAGGTGTCGGCCGCGATCAGGCCGTCGCTTTGCGCATCGCGCAGCAGCTCGACCAGGTCGTCGCGGGTGGTGGGTTCGCCGGAAATCGCCGAACTCAGGCGATCGAGCCAGGAGCGCCGTTTTTCCGGGGCGTCCGGGGCGGAGTGACTACTGTCGTCCTCGGGCATTGCGGTCTTGGGTTGCGTCGGGGGAGGCCCGGTTGGGCGGCCACGAGAGTCTAGCGCGAGTCCGTGACCGTTATCGCGATGAGGGCGTGAAGGACAGGCATTCCGGAGAACTCCTGCCGGCGAATCCTGCGGAGCGACCTTGCCCGGTCGCGTCGCCTCCTGTGATCGTCCACCCGTGCCTCGCGCGATCCGGTCTCGGCAGGGTCATGCAGATGGCACGTCCGTTCCCGTCACTCAAGGATGATCTCCATGGCCTGTCATGCTTTCCCGGCTCGTTGCTCCTGCTCCTGTCGGCGCTTGCAGCGGTGAGCCGAGGAACTGCTGGCGGCACTGCAGGGCGATGAGCCGCTGCGCGCGGCGTTGCCGGGCACGGACCGCTCGATCTATGACGGGCTGGGCGACTGCCTCTGATCGAATGTCGAAAGATCGCTTCGTCGACGACGACGTGATCCTTCACGACGTCTCGTAGGGATCGGCGATGCCCAGACCGGTGAGGATCTCGCGCTCCAGCTGCTCCATGCACTCGGCCTCGCGCTCGTCCCCGTGATCCCAGCCGAGCAGGTGCAGTGCGCCGTGCACGGTCAGATGCGCGTAATGCGCGGCCAGTGGCTTGCCCTGTTCGCGCGCCTCGCGTGAGATCACCGGCGCGCACAGCACCAGGTCGCCGAGCAGCGGCATCCTGACGCCCTTCGGCAGGCCGCGTGGCCGCTCCGCGGGAAAGCTCAGGACGTTGGTGGCGTAGTCCTTGCCGCGGTAATGGCGATTGAGCGCGCGGCCTTCCTTGCTGTCGACGATGCGGATCGCGAGGTCGGCTTCGAGGATGCGTCCCTTCAAGGCGGCCGCCACCCACTTGCGGAAGCTGACCGCGGCAGGCAGGCCGGTCCTGGGGATCGCGTAGCCGACAGAGACGTCGAGTCGAACCGGGCCTCTGGTCATCGCATCACTGCTGCGGCGCTGTGCATTGCTTGTTGCTCGTCATTCCCGATCGTCATCCGGCGAACGCAGGCATGCATTTTGCTCCAGTTTTCCCCCGATCGCACGCGGCGGATACAGGCTTCGACAGGACGATCCGCTTTGCCGTGCGGAGGCCTCTTGCCGTCGTCCCTGTGCGAGTCGGGACGCGACGACCGCCCCCGTGGCTCGATGGCCTGTGACCAGCCGGGAAAGGGATCCTGCGTTCGCCGGGTCGACGGCAACGGCATCAGGCAGCCGGACCGCTCGCGATGTCGGTCGCGTCGCGCGCTTCGTACGCATTCACGATGCGTGCCACCAGCGGATGCCGCACGACGTCGCGCGATTCGAAGAAGGTGAAGGTGATGCCTTCCACGCCGTGCAGCACGTCGACGGCGTCGCGCAGGCCCGAGCGTATGTGCTTGGGCAGATCGATTTGGGTCAGGTCGCCGGTGACCACCGCCGTGCTGCCGAAGCCGAGGCGGGTCAGGAACATCTTCATCTGTTCGATGGTGGTGTTCTGCGCCTCGTCGAGGATCACGAAGGCGTCGTTGAGCGTGCGCCCGCGCATGTAGGCCAGCGGCGCGATCTCGATGACGTTCTTCTCGAGCAGCTTCAACACCTTCTCCACGCCGAGCATCTCGTACAGCGCGTCGTAGAGCGGGCGCAGGTAAGGGTCGACCTTCTGCGACAGGTCGCCCGGCAGGAAGCCGAGCTTTTCGCCGGCCTCGACCGCCGGGCGCACCAGCACCAGGCGTTGCACGCGTGATTCGTTCAATGCTTCGACCGCCATCGCCACGGCCAGGAAGGTCTTGCCGGTGCCGGCGGGGCCGACGCCGAAGTTGATGTCGTGGGTGGCGATCGCGTGCAGGTACTTGGCCTGGTTGGGACCACGGCCGCGGATATTGCCGCGGCGCACGCGGATGCTGACTTCCTGCGGAGTGATGTCGCCGGCAGCGCTGCGATCGGCATCGAAGGCGCTGAGGCGCAGGTTGATCGCCTGGCCGTCGAAGGTTTCTTCCGCAGCGTCGTCATATAACTGGCGTAGCAGTTTTTCGGCCTGCAGCACCGCCGCGTCCGGCCCGCTGACGCGGAAGACATGGCCGCGGTTGGCGATCTCCACGCCCAGCCGTAGCTCGATCTGGCGCAGGTGGCCATCGAAGGGCCCGGCTAGGTTGGCGAGGCGCTCGGTGTCCTCGGGCTCGAGGACGAAATCGCGCTGGGACTGCTGAAGCGTCATAGGCATCGGCTCTGGGCCGCCGTCACCGCCAGGCGAGGGGATCGGCTGGCGGCGCCACAGCGGCCTGATGGGCTGCAGGCGTCGCGATAGTGTCACTGCAATCGCCGCCGCGCGCCAGCAATCCTGCCGCGGCGCGACCTCGCTCTCCCCGTAAGCGTGACGCCGGTTTCACCAGTCCGGACAGTCGCTGTATTTTTCGGAGCAGGTTTTCAGCGTGCCGCACAACGACATGGGCTGCGACCGCGCATATTCATAGTGTGTTTAATGTCGCTAACAAAATGATGTGGTTAGCTGCGGTATATAGAACTGCAGTCGGCATCGTCATCCGATTGCATTCGTGCTGTCCCCCACTGCAGGAGTGTCCATGCAAAGGCCTCGCTCGCGGCCATTGAGCGTCGTCGTTGCGCCCGGCGATTCGGCTACGCCAATGACGCGACAGCCCGCCGGGTCGCGAACTGAAGCCCGCGCATGGACGGTACTGCATCACGCAATTGGAAGATGACACTTTGAGAAAAATTGCATGGCCGGGGGCATGGATGCTCCTATGCCTCCTGAGCCTCGTCGCCTGCGGCGGCGGCACGGCCGCGCGCAGCGAGTTGCCTCCGGGCGATCCTTTGAGCGAGATGCTCGGCCGCCCCGAGTATCGGCTTGGCCCAGGGGATCTGTTGAAGGTGCAGGTGTTCCAGGTTCCGGACCTCGACCGCGACGTCCGCGTCGACAACACCGGCCGGGTGTCGCTGCCGCTGATCGGCAGCGTCGAGGCGGCGGGGCAGAGCGTTGCGCAGCTGCAGGATCAGGTCGCGACGCGTTACCGCGAGCGCTACCTGCAGGATCCGCAGGTGACGGTGTCGCTGCAGGAATCGCCGAGCCAGCGGGTCACCGTCGGCGGCGCGGTCACCGAGCCCGGCGTGTATCCGCTGGGTGCGCCGCACCTGACCTTGCAGCAGGCGGTCGCGATGGGCCGCGGCATCACCAATGTCGCCAACCCGCGCAACGTGATGGTGTTCCGCACCGTCGGCGGCGAGCGCATGTTCGCGCGCTTCGACCTCAAGCAGATCCAGCAGGGCGAGCTGCGCGATCCCGACGTCTACGGCGGCGACATCGTGATCGTCGACCGCTCCGGCGTGCGCACGGTGCTGCGCACGCTGGTCGAGCTGACCCCGTTCGTCGCGGTCTGGCGGGCCTACCGATGAGCATGCGACCGGATAGCGAGCGCGACCCTGCGCAGCGCTGGAGCGACGACACGCCCGCGCACGGCAGCCTCGCCGAATATTGGCATGCGATCTACCGCCGCCGCTGGCTGGTGCTGATCATCACCGCCGGCGTGATGCTGGCAGCCCTGGCCGTGAGCCTGATGATCACGCCGCAGTATCGCGCGACGACGACGCTGCAGATCGAACGTGAAGTCCTGAACGTCGTCAACCTGGAGAATCTGATCCCCAGCGAAACGCCGATGGACCGCGACTTCTACCAGACGCAGTACGAGCTGCTGATGAGCCGTTCGCTCGCACGCAAAGTGATCCGGCGGGCGCAACTGGCACGGTATCCGCAGTACGCGGACACGGTGCAGGCGGTGTCCGCGGCGTTCGATGCCCGGGCAGCGCGGGAGCGCGGCGCGGAGCTGCGGCAGAGGGCGATAGACGGTGCCCTGGTCGATCCGGTGCTGGCTGCGCTGCAGATCGAACCTGTGCGCAATTCGCGCCTGGTACGCATCCATTTCGAGTCGCCCGATCCGCAGCTGTCCGCGCGCGTGGCCAACGCCTATGCGCGGGAATTCATCGCTGCGAACCTGGAACGCCGGCTCGAGGCGTCGACGTTCGCGCGCAAGTACCTGTCGGATCGCCTGGCCCAGATCCAGCAGCGGCTCGAGGATTCGGAGAAGCGCTTCGTCGCATTCGCAGGACAGGAACGGATCGTCTCGGTCGGCGACGACAAGCCTTCGCTGCCGGCGCAGAACCTGGCCGAGCTCAACGCCACGCTGGCGACTGCGCAGAATGCAAGGATCAAGGCGGAGGCCGCCTGGCGCGCATCCGAACGCGGCAACGGCACGACCTTGCCGCAGGTGATGTCGAATCCGCTGGTGCAGAGCCTGCTGCAGACGCGCGCGCAACTGAGCGCGGACTACCAGCAGAAGCTATCGACGTACAAGGCGGACTATCCGGAAATGCAGCGCCTGAGCAGCCAGATCGCCGAGAGCGGCCGTCAGATCACCGCCGAAACGGCCAAGATTCGCGCCTCGATCGAGTCCGAGTACACCACCGCGAGCCGCCAGGAGCAGATGCTGGAGCAGCGCATCGACCAGCTCAAGGACGACGAACTGGATCTGCAGGACCGCAGCATCCGCTACAACATGCTCAAGCGCGAGGTCGACACCAGCCGGCAGCTCTACGACGGGCTGTTGCAGCGGTTCAAGGAGATCGGCGTCGTCGGCAATGTCGGCACCAACAACATCACGGTCGTCGATCCGGCGGACGTACCGTCGCGCAAGCACTCGCCGCGCATCGCCATCAACCTCACGCTCGCGACCCTGTTTGGCCTGTTCGCCGGACTCATCATCGCCTTGTTACTGCATTTTTCACGCGCGCGCGCCTGATCTGCTCGTACGAAGACGGCCGTGTACACCGAGGTAGGTATCGAGGCACCGATGATGTGCGAGCAGACACTCGGACGCCGCGATGCGCGTACGCGATTGCAAGCGACAACGGCGCCAGGTCAGCGCTACACCGAAGATGTGAACGTGCTCACAGTGGTTCGTTTTGATGAGCCGCACTTGAACGCAATCGTGCGCTGAAGCACAAAAAAATCGTTTCCATGGGTTATGGTGCATTGCACCATCAGCCATGGAGAGACTCGCGGGGCACAGGAGCCCGCACCAAAAGAGCTTCGTCAGAACAATTGATTGTCACCAGCAAGTGAAGTGCTTGCCGTGAGCCTGGGGCCGGTGTTGGAGGGCGCCGTTAGGCAGCGGCGAGGTGGCCAACAGCGCGGTCCATGCAGGATGTTCCCCCGCTTCATGCATGCCGGGCCTGGTTACGAGATCGACATGCTCCTGGCAAACCTGAATACCGGGCTTGCGGCTGCTCCTTCGCCGCGCCTGTTGTCTAAATATTCCACTGCGGCTGGCCTGTACCTGCGCATCTCCGACCTGATCGTAGTGCTCGCCGCCGCTCTCATCGCCTACCGGCTGCGTTTCGACACCTGGCTTCCGGCGCCGTTGTACCGCATCCCAATCAGTACCTCGCTGCTGTTCGCGGCGATCTGCTTCAACGCGCTGCCGCTCTACCGCAGTTGGCGCGCGTACGGCGTGCTGCGGGAAATCGTGGTCATCGCATTTGCCTGGACAGGCGTCTTCGCACTGTTCTCGGCGCACGCGTTGATCCTGCAGCTGGGCCAGGAAATCTCGCGGCTGTGGGTGGGCCTGTGGTACGTGATCGGCCTGGCGATGCTGGCCTTGTCGCGCGTGGCCGTGCGCAACGTCCTGCACTGGCTGCGCAGACGCGGCATCGATACGCGGCGCGTCGTGGTAGTGGGGTTGCGTCCGCCGGTGGTCAAGATCCATCACTACCTGCGCCAGAACGCCTGGGTCGGGATGCACGTGGTCGGCTATATCCGCACCAACCACGACATGACCATCGGCGAGAGCACGGACCTGCCGTGCCTCGGTGGCGTGGACGAGCTGGCCGCACTGCTCGCCAGCGATCCGGTCGACGAAGTCTGGATTTCGCTGCCGCTGGACAAGCTCGGCCGCATCAAGTCGGTGCTGGCGATGCTCGACCACACACCGATCAAGGTGAAGCTGATCCCGGACCTGGTCGAAATGGCCGCGCTCAACCAGTCCGGCGAGCAGATCGGCAATGTGCCGGTGATCAACCTGCGCCAGGGCACCGTCGGCCACGACAACGTCTTCTCGATGAGCAAGGCGATCCTCGACCGTCCGCTGGCATTGCTCGCCCTGATCGGGCTGTCGCCGCTGCTGCTGGCCATCGCCATCGGCGTGAAGCTGACCTCGCCGGGCCCGGTGCTGTTCCGGCAACGGCGGCACGGGCGCGGCGGCAGGGAATTCCAGATGCTCAAGTTCCGTTCGATGCGCGTGCATGAGGTGGATGGCCCGCAGCTGGCCCAGGCCACGCGCGGTGACCCGCGGGTGACCCGCATTGGTGCGTTCCTGCGCCGCTCCAGCCTCGACGAGTTGCCGCAGCTGTTCAACGTGCTCGGCGGCAGCATGTCGCTGGTGGGCCCGCGTCCGCACGCGGTCCAGCACAACAGCCACTACCAGAAGTTGATCAACTGCTACATGCAGCGACATTACGTCAAGCCGGGCATCACCGGCTGGGCGCAGGTCAACGGCTTCCGCGGCGAAACGCCGCTGCTGCGCGACATGAAAAAGCGCGTGCAGTACGACATGGACTACATACGGCGCTGGTCGCTGTGGTTCGACGTCAAGATCATGGCGATGACGGTGGTGAAGGTGCTGGGACAGAAGGGGGCGTATTGAGCGCCTCCCGGACATCCTTGCCGATGACGGCTCCCGCCGAGGCACGCTGGAGGAGTCTGGCCGCAGCGGCGTTGCTGCTGGCGGCGGTCGGCTACAACTTCGTGCTCGCGATCGTCAACGCGAACGTGTTCGCGATCGGTCCGGGCGCCGCCTATGTCGCGGAGATGGCGATCTATGCGGGCTGTTTCGTGATCGGCATGAAGACGCTCGGTCGCGAAGGCACGACGCTGTTGCTGACCGGGCTCGGACTGGTACTGGCGGTCAACCTGCTGCGGTTCCTGGCGACATGGCAGGTCGATCCGAAGTTCATCCGCGACGCGATCATCCCGTTTGCGTTCCTCGCGCTCGGCAGCGCCTATCGCGGATCGCTGTTGAAGCTGGTGATGGGCCTGGCGCTGATCGTGGCGCTGGTCGCCGGGTTCGAGATGGCCGCGCCGGAGGCCTACGGCGACCTGGTCAATCCGAGAAGCTACTTCGTCAATACCCGCGGCGCCGCCGAAGAGGACTTCTGGAACGAGGAAAGCAAGCTCTACGTCAGCGCCACGCGTCCGGGCGAGCGCAACTTGCTGGCGGAGATGGGGATGGCGCGCGCTTCGTCGATCTTCATCGAGCCGGTGACGATGGGCAACTTCGCGATCTTCCTGTGCGCGATCGCGGTGACCTTCCGGCGTTCGCTGGGCGTGGCGGGACAAGTGTCGGCGCTGCTGTTGGTGGTGTTCCTGCTGTTCGCCTGCGATGGGCGCCTGGCGACCGCGACCTGCGCGCTGATGCTGCTGCTGGCGCCGTTTCTGCGGCGTCTCGACCAGGCGCTGGCCTTCCTGATCTTCATCGCCGTGCTGCTGGCCGGCGGGCTGGTGGTGTGGGTCGCCGGCGTCGGCGCCTATGAAGACACGCTGCTGGGGCGGGTCTTCTTCTCGGTCGACACGATCGTGCACCTGTCGCCGCAATCGTGGCTGGGCCTCGATTTCGCCACTCCCTATAAGTACTTCGACAGCGGCATCGCCTATTTCATCGCCTCGCAGTCGATCGCGGTCGTGCTCGCTTTCCTGGTCGCGTACTCCTTCCTGTTGCGGATGCCGACCAGCCACGGACAGCTATTCAAGAATCTGTTCGTGCTGGCGTTCGCACTCAGCCTGCTGGTGTCGAACGGCTATTTCTCGGTGAAGACGGCGGCGCTGTGGTGGTTCGCCTGCGGCTATCTGTGGCAGGTGCAGGCACTGCGTGCGGGCATTGCCGGCGGCAATCGAACACGTGCCTTGCCGCAAGCGGCGATCGACGTGCGCCATGCCGGCGGGACGGCCTGAATGGACAGCAGCGCGCAGTTGTCCCGGGCGCATGGCGCGCCGGCCCTTACCGGCCCGGCCCCTACCGGCCCGGCCCTTACCGGTGTCTTGTCCGCGGCCTCCGCCGCGAATGCGCAGTCGCCGCGCGACGGTCGCATCGATGCCGCGAGGGCGATGGCGATCGTGCTGGTGGTGCTGGGGCACGCCAAGGGCATCCCGGGATGGTTCACGGTGCTGGCCTACAGCTTCCATGTGCCGTTGTTCTTCGTGCTGTCCGGCTGGCTCGCGCGCCGCCGCGCCGCCGAGGCGTCGCCGCGCGCGATTCCCGCAATCGTGGCGCGGCAGGCGCGTGTGTTGCTTGTGCCCTACGTGGTCTTTTTCTTCGTCGCCTACGCGTACTGGCTGCTGACCCGCAACATCGGCGAGAAGGCGCTGCGCTGGGGCCAGCAACCCTGGTGGGAGCCGCTGACCGGATTGGCGACCGGCATCGGGCCGCAGCTCTACGTGCATCCTGCGCTGTGGTTCCTGCCGGCGTTGTTCGTGACAGCGGTCGCCTTCTTGCTGCTGCGCCGGCTGCTGCCGGCGGGCGCGCTCGCGCTGCTGTCGCTGGCGATCGCGTCGGAATGGGTCGCGTGGTTTCCGGCCATGGACCTGCGCCTGCCGTTCGCGCTCGACCTGCTGCCGGTGACGTTGTTTTTCTATGCCTGCGGCGCGGCGGCGGCCGGCGTATTGACGCTACCGCGGTCGGGTTGGACCGGATCGGCGATGGCCGGAGCGTTGCTGCTGCCATGGTTGTGGCTGGCGTGGAGCAACGGCCGGGTCGACATCAACCAGTTGCTGTTCGGCGCGGCAGTGTGGAAATTCTTCACCGCGGCTTTGCTTGGCACGGCGATCGTGCTGCTGCTGAGCCCGCTGCTGCAACACTCGAAGACAGCGCAGTGGATCGGGCGCAACACGCTGCTGATCCTGTGCGCGCATATTCCGATCCTGTTCGTGACCTCGGGCATCGCTTCGGTCGGAGGTGTGTTTGCTGAAGGCCGCGAACCCGATGCGCGCTGGGCGATCGCGGTATCGGCGCTGGCGATCGCGCTGTGCGTGCCGTTGCGCGCGGTGCTGGTGCGCTACGCGCCATGGGCGATCGGCATCGCGACGTCCACCCCGGCTATGGCGAGGGCGCAATGAAAGTCGTGCATGTGCTGCGCCAGTTCCATCCATCCGTCGGCGGCATGGAAGAGGTGGCGCTGAACATCGCCCGCCATCATCTGGCGCAGGGCCGCGACGAGGTCGAGGTGGTGACCCTGGACCGCCTCTTCCATGGCAACGGCGAGCGTTTGCCGCGCAGCGCGATGCACGACGACATCCGCGTGCATCGTCTTCCGTACTCTGGCTCGTCGCGCTATCCGCTGAGCCCCCGGGTCTTGAGTGCGATCCGCGGCGCCGACCTCGTCCACGTCCACGGCATCGACTTTTTCTACGACTACCTGGCGCTGACCCGGCCGCTGCACGGCAAGCCGATGGTGGTCTCCACGCATGGCGGCTTTTTCCATACCGCCTATGCCTCGACGCTGAAGCGGCTCTGGTTCCACAGCATCACGCGTGCCTCCGCACGCGCGTACCGGCGCGTCATCGCCACCAGCCACAACGATGGCGACCTGTTCGCCGGCGTGGTGGACGCCGGACGCCTGCGCGTGATCGAGAACGGCGTCGACGTCGAGAAGTTTGCCGGCCAGGGCAACCCGATGCCGGGCAAGACGCTGATCGGCTTCGGCCGCTGGTCGACGAACAAGGGCATCGTGGAAACCCTCGACCTGCTGCGGCACCTGCTGGCATCCGACGATGCCTGGCGGCTGATCCTGGCCGGGCGCGAGTTCGACCTCGGCCGCGCCGACCTCGAACGTGAGATCGCGCGACGCGGGTTGCAGTCGCAGGTCGAGTTGGCGGAGGCGCCATCGCAGGCGGAGCTCGGCCGCCTGATCGGTCGCGCGCAGTATTTCGTCTCGCTGTCGCGGCACGAGGGATTCGGCATCGCCGCGATCGAGGCGATGAGCGCGGGCCTGGTGCCGATCCTCAGCGCGATCCCGCCGTACGAGAAGCTGGTGTCCGAATCGGCGACAGGCCTGCTGGTGCGCACCGACCAGCTGGACGCCGCCGGGCGGGCTGTCCGCGCATGCGTCGACATCGGCGACGCGGCGTTCGCAGCGCGCAGGCTGCAGGCCATGCGGCATGTCGCGCGCTATGACTGGCGTCACGTCGTCGGCCGCTACGTCGACGAATATCAGCGTGCGCATCGCGAAAGCGGAGAGCAGAGATGACAGCCGCGCATCCGCTCACCGTCGCAACACCCGCGTCGCCTCGCATCACCGTGCTGCAGTCGACCGGACGGCCCGACGACACCACCAATCCCTACCTCATGCAGCTGTTCGGCGCGCTGCCGCCGGCGGTGGAGCTCCGCTACTTCTCGATCCGCGACGCCCTGCTGTCGCGCTACGACGTGTTCCACGTGCACTGGCCGGAATACCTGCTGCGGCACGACACATGGTTGGGCACGGCGGCCAAGCAGGTATGCATGTTCCTGGTGTTGCTGCGGCTGTGGGCCATGCGGATACCGGTGGTGCGCACCCTGCACAACCTGCGTCCGCACGAGGACGGCGGCCGCCGCGAGCGCGCGCTGCTGGCGTGGCTCGATCGTCTGACCACGCGCCGGATCCGCATCGACGCCGGCGCCGGCAACGACGACGGCGCCCCTGCGCAGGCCGCCGCCGACACCATCTTGCATGGACATTACTGCGACTGGTTCGCGACGGCGGAGGTCCCTGCCAGCGTGCTCGGCCGCCTGCTGCATTTCGGGCTGCTGCGTCCTTACAAGGGCGTGGAAGGGTTGCTTGCGAGTTTCCACGACATCGCCGACGGCGACATTTCGCTGCGCATCGTCGGCAATCCCGCATCCGCCACCATGCGCGAAGCAGTGCAAGCCGCCTGCAGCCACGATCCGCGTGTCGGTGCGCTGTTGCAATACGTCGACAACGACGTGCTCGCGCACGAGATCGGGCAGGCGCAACTGGTGGTGCTGCCGTACCGGCAGATGCTCAATTCCGGTGCGCTGCTGCTGGCGCTGTCGCTGGCGCGCCCGGTACTGGCGCCTTGGAGCGGGGCCAACGCGGCCATCGCCGAGGAAGTGGGCGAGGGCTGGTTGACGCTGTACCGGGGCGAGCTGGACGCCGCGACGCTGGCCGCTGCCTTGCGCAGGCAGGCGGGCCGCGATCCGCGCGCTCGTCCCGACCTGTCGCGACGCGACTGGCCCACGCTCGGCGCGCAGCACTACGACAGCTATCTGCGCGCGCTGCACGACATGAGGCGCTGAGCGATGGCGGCCGAAAAAAACAGAAGTGTGAGCAATGCGATCGGCGCCGACGCCACGCTCGGCGCTCGCGCCGCGGGCGGCGCGCTGGTGACCATGGGCGGGCAACTGGCGAAGATCGCAGTGCAGTTCGGCGGCATCATCGTGCTGGCGCGGTTGCTGTCGCCTGGGGACTACGGCCTGCTGGCGATGGTGGTGGCGATCGTCGGCGTCGGTGAGGTGCTGCGCGATTTCGGCCTGTCTTCCGCCGCCGTGCAGGCATCCAGCGTGAGCCGCGCGCAGCGCGACAACCTGTTCTGGATCAATGCGCTGATCGGCCTGCTGCTGTCGGTGGCCGTCTTCGCCGCCGCCGCCGCGATCGCCGCGTTCTACCGCGAGCCGCTGTTGCGCGACATCGCGCAGGCGATCGCGCCGACCTTCCTGATCAATGGCCTGACCACGCAGTACCGGGCGCAACTGGTGCGCGAGTTGCGCTTCGGCCGGCTCGCGTTCGCCGACGTCTGCGGACAGCTCGCGGGCCTGGCGGCCGCGGTGGCGGC
>JACMKK010000187.1 GCA_014380115.1 Luteimonas sp.
GCGATCAGGCTGGCCTCGGGATCGCCCTGCGTCCAGCGCGCGGGATCCGCCGCCTGGCGATAGGCATCGCGGAACGGCACGCCCTGCCGCGCCAGGTCGACGGCCAGATCGGTCGCATACATCGACGGTTCGATCGCCTCGCGCATCCGCTGCGGCCGCCATTCGAGGTTGCGCAACAAGTCCGGCAACAGCGCCAGCGCGCCGAGGCCCTTGCTGAAGCCGTGGAACAGCGCGCCCTTGCTGAGCTGCAGGTCGCGGTGGTAGCCCGACGGAAGGGAAAGCAGTTGTTCGATCTCCGTGCGCGCTGCGGCGACGCTGGCGTAGCTACCGCGCATCAGTTCGATCACGTCCGGGTTGCGCTTGTTCGGCATGATCGAGCTGCCGGTCGTGTACTGCGCCGGCAATGCGACGAAGCCGAACTCGGCGCTCGTGAACAGGCTCAGGTCCCAAGCCAGGCGGCGCAGGTCGAGCATGGCGCTGCCGAGCGCATCGAGCGCGGCAAGTTCGAACTTGCCGCGCGAGAGTTGCGCGTACAACGGCGACACCTGCATGCGCGCGAAGCCGAGCGCCTGCGTCGTGTGCTCGCGATCCAACGGCAGGTTGACGCCGTAACCGGCTGCAGTGCCGAGCGGATTGGCGTCGATCCACGCGAGCGTGTCGGCCGCGCGTGCGGCATTGTCGATATAGGCCTCGGCCCAGCCGGCCCACCACATCGCCGCCGACGACACGACAGCCCGTTGCAGGTGGGTGTAACCGGGCATCGGCAGATCGCCTTCCGCTTCGGCACGGGCCAGCGCGATGCCCGCGATTTCGCTGCACAGCGCCCGCACGCGTGCGAGCTTGACCTTCAGCCACAGCCGCGTCGCGACCAGGATCTGGTCGTTGCGGCTGCGACCGGTGTGGATCCTGCGGCCGGCATCGCCGAGGCGCTCGACCAGACGCGCCTCGATCGCCGAATGACCATCCTCGTAACGGGCATCGAGCACGAAGACACCGCTGCCGAAATCGTCCGCCAGCGCGCCAAGCTCGCGCGCCAGGCCGTCGAGTTCGTCAACCGACACGATGCCGATGCGCTGCAGGCCTTCGGCGTGCGCCTGGCTGGCGGCGATGTCGTGCAGGAAGAACTCGCGGTCGAGGACGACATCGTCGCCGGCAAGGAAAGCCTGGATCTGCGCGTCGACGGTGACGCCGGGCTTTTGCCAGAGCAGGTCGGACATGTCTGTGCTCCTTTGCTGTCGTCGAGCCGACACAGAATGGGTTCTGCCCACCGCGCCGGACCGCGATGGTGGGCCAGGGCCCACCCTACAGCGGAATGCCTTCGAATTCGTCGTAGCCGAAGGCGAGGTTGAGGTTCTGCAGGGCCTGCGTCGCGGCGCCCTTGAGCAGGTTGTCGAGCGTCGCGACCACGACCAGGCGCCTGCCGTCTTCGGACAGCGTGAAACCGCCGACTTCCACGCCATGCCGCCCGGCGATCGCGCTGACCCACGGCGCCTCGTCGGCCACGCGCAGCAATGGCTCGCCCTTGTAGCGATCGACATAGCGCTGCCGAGCCTGCTGCAACGTGACGGCATCGCGCAGATGCAGGTTCGCGGTGATCGTCAGGCCACGGAAATGCGGCGCGACGTGCGGCATGAATTCGACGTCGTGCTCCAGCTGGCGCGTGACTTCGCGCTCGTGCAGGTGGCCCGTCAGGGCATAGGGGATCAGGTTGTCGCGCAACTTGGCCGGATCGTTCTTGTCGGAGGGCATGGTCCCTGCCCCCGAGTAACCCGAGACACCGAAGCACTGCACGGGGCCGTCGACCAGTTCCAGCATCGGCGTAATCGCGAACTGCATCGCGCTCGCGTAGCAGCCCGGGTTGCTGATCCGACGTTCACCGCGATAGCGATCGCGCGTCAATTCCGGCAGGCCGTAGTACCAGCTCTCGTCGAAGCGATAGTCGGCTGACAGGTCGACGACGACGGCATCGGCGTTGCCGTTGTCGATGCCGGCGACGCAGGCGGCCGCCTTGCCGTTGGGCAACGCAAGCACGTAGGCGCCGACGCCCCGGTCGGCCAGTGCCTCATGACCGATGTCGGCGTAACGCAGTTCGCCGCGGAACTCGCCGACGTGGTCGGAGACGCGCTGCCCGGCCAGTTCGCGCGAGGAGACGAAACCCAGCTCGAAGGACGGGTGTCGGGCCAGCAGCCGGATCAGTTCGGCGCCGACATGGCCACGTGCGCCGACAATGCCGATGGTGGTGGGCGTGCTCATGGCTTCAGGGTCGCCGGACGCTCGCGGCAATGCTCGACCGCGATGCGAATGTCTTCGAACGCATCGAGCCCATACCAGAACACGTTCCAGCGCTCGCCCTTGATGCAGCCGTCGGCCTCCTCGAAATAGAACTCGTTGACCGGATTCTCCGGGCGCGCGCGCCAGAACAGGCGCGGCACGTCGTTGCGCATCACATGCCAGATCGCGCGGCCGAGGCCCTCGCCCTGCGCATCGTCGGCGACGGCGAACTTGTCGAGATGCGGAATGCCCTCCTCGACCGTCAGCAACAGGGCGGCACGGTAGTGCTCGGAGACGAATACGCGATAGGGCTGCGTGCGCTCGAAATAGTCCGGCGCCAGCTTGCGGCCAAAACCCGATTCGATCAGCGTCTGCAGCCGCGGCAGGTCCAGCGCGTCCCAGGACGTCTCGCAGCGGATCTTCTCACCGCGCCGCACCAGGGTGCCCGAGCCGCGATGCGTGAACAGTTCCTTCGCCAGCTCGTCCGGCCGCGTGATCGACACCGACGACGATGGCGGCAGCGCCATCAACAGGTCGTGGATCTGCTCGATCTTCACGCGCATGCCCGAATGCAGCCAGGGCTGCGCCAGCAACTCGTCGTATTCGGTGCTGAGGTTGATCGAATCGATGACGTGGCCGTCGCCATCGAGCAGGCCGCCGGTGCCGGTCAGGAACACGATCTTGTACGGCTGCAAGGTCTTGATCAGCTCGTTCGCGGCCCAGTCGGCATTGATGTTGACGATCTGGCCGTCGGCGGTCTCGCCGAGCGAGGCGATCACCGGGATCGAACCGACCTTGATCGCGGCCTGGATGCCGTCGGTATCGACGCGCGCGACTTTGCCGACCAGGCCGTAGATCGCCTGGTCGAGGTATTGGGCTTCGAACACGCCCGACTGGATCGAGGTCGCGCGCACGCCCTCGGCCTGCAGCGCCTCGACCAGGCGCAGGTTTTCCTGGCGCATCACGCGGCGCACGACGGCAAGCACCGGCGCATCGGTGTAGCGCAGGTTGTCGATGGTGCGTTTCTCGATGCCTGCGGCCTGCATCTGCTCGTCGAGTTGCGGACCCGCACCGTGCACCACCAGCGGCGTCAGGCCAACCTGCTGCAGGAACGACAGCGACGACACGAGCGCGTCGAGTTGGTCGCGCAGGACCGCGCCACCGACCTTGACCACGGCGAAACGCGCCGCGTCCAGGCGCGAGAAGCGCTTGAGGTATTGCTGGATCTCCTTGGCGCTGGCCATGTTGGACAGCAGGCGGACGATCGTGGTGCGCAGGTCGGTCATCGTCATGTGCAGGTCAGGGCCGCGCCGGCGGAAGCTGCCGCCGATCGTCCACCACGACGGTCGTGCGCGAGGTGGGCGAATTCATGCGTATGCCTCCATCAGGCGTTGGTAATGCGATGCAGCCGTGGCCAGCTGTTCGAGCGCCACCCACTCGTCGGCGCTATGCGCCTGGGCGATGTCGCCGGGGCCGAACACCAGCGCGGTCAGCCCGGCCTGCGAGAACAACGAAGCCTCGGTCCAGAAGTCGACCGCATTGCCGATCGGCAGGCCCAGCGCATCGGCGAGATCGCGCGCGGCCAGGCGCCTGTCCTCGGCCTGCGCGACGTCGCCCGCGGGCAGCGGCGGACCACGGAACACGGGCGTGTACTCCGCATTCGCCGGCGCGAGCGCGCGGAAGCGGTCGTGCAGCACGTCGGTGTCCTGCGACGGTAACGGCCGGAAACCGAAGCGGACGTCGGCGCCGGGCGCAATCATATTGGCCTTGATGCCGCCCTCGACACGGCCGATGTTGAAGCGCAGCCCGGTCAGTCCGCCGAAGCGCTGGTGCGATTCGTCATCGACGAACGACAGCGCGTCGGCGCCCCAGCGGATCGCCTGGTGCAGCGCGCTGGCGGAGATCGCGTTGGCGCCGGACGCATGCCCGGCCTCGCCGGTGAACCGCATCTGCACCGAAGCGATGCCGCGATGCGCGAGCACGGCTTCGCACTGCGTCGGCTCAGCGACGATGACCTCGTCGAAGCCGTGGTCGCGCGCCAGGAACGCGGCGATGCAGCGCGGATCGTTGGCTTCCTCGTCGCTGCTGAACAGGAACGCCGCGTCGCCGTCGGTTTGTGCGGCTGCGGCCAGCAGGCAGGCTGCGGCGCCCTTGATGTCGCACGCACCCAGGCCGATGGCGCGGTCTTCGGCTACCCGCAGGACGTGCGGATCCGCGCTCCACGCCGGTGAGTCCGGCACGGTGTCGAGGTGCACGTTGAACAGGCGCTTCGGATTGCCGCGGACCGCGAACAGCGACACGGCGCCCGCACCGTGGTCGGAGACGCCGACGTGGAACCCCGGCAATTGCGCACGGATGTAGTCGAAGATCCCGTCGCTGCCGATCGCGCGCGGCGGGTTACGGGTGTCGAACGACACCAGCGCTTCGAGATGTTTCAGGATCTGGTCGAGCATGCTTTTTTCTCTGTCATTCCGAACGCAGTGAGGAATCTGCTTCATTGGCCTTGGACCGCTACAGCAGATCCCTCGCTTGGCTCGGGATGACGATGCTGGATGAGTCGGCGCCTTATTTCCGGTTGACCTCAGCCCACAAGGTGCTGCTCATGCCGAACAGCTTGATGAAGCCCTCGGCCTCCTCCACGCCCCAGTCCGCCGACTGCGCATAGGTCGCGCCCCTGGCGTTGAGGATGTGCGGCGAACGCAAGGCAACGGCGTCGACGCGGCCGCCACGGGTTTCCAGCACGACTTCGCCATTGACCATCTGTTGCGACGACGCGAGGAACGCTTCGAGATCGGTCTTCAGCGGGTCGTGGAAGAAACCTTCGTAGACGAGTTCGACCCACTTGCGTGCGACGTCGGGCTTGAAGCGGTTCTGCTGCTTGGTCAGCACGGCTTCTTCCAATGCGCGATGCGCGGTGAGCAATGCAGCCAGGCCGGGCGCCTCGTAGACGATGCGGCCCTTGAGGCCGATCGTGGTATCGCCGGTGTACAGCCCGCGACCGACACCGTATTGCGCGAACGACGTGTTGAGCTTCGCCAGCAACCGGGCGCCGGGCAGTTCGACGCCGTCGAGCGCCACGGCTTCGCCGGCGACGAAGCGCAGCGTGACCTGCAACGGCTCGA
>JACMKK010000188.1 GCA_014380115.1 Luteimonas sp.
ATGCCAATGCGACCGGCTCGGTCAGCAACAACGTCGTGCCGAGCGGTCCGGACAATCCGAGCTGCGTGCCTGGCGCCTGCACGACCACGCATCCGATCGTGGCGACCGGCGTGACCGTCGCGAAGTCGTCGAATCCGGCCAGCGGCACCACCGTCAATCCGGGCGACACGATCAACTACACGCTGACCGTCACGGTCGCCAACTCGGCGACGACGGCAGCGGTGACGCTGACCGACACGGTCAGCGCAGGCCAGACCCTCGGAGCACTGCCGGCCGGTTGTTCGGCCGCGGGCCAGGTCGTGACCTGCGTACTGGCCGCCGGCGCATTGCCGGGCAGCTATACCTTCGCCTATCCGACCACGGTCAACGCCAACGCGACCGGTTCGATCGGCAACAACGTGGTGCCGAGCGGCCCGGACAATCCGAGCTGCATCGCCGGCGGTTGCACGACCACGCACACGATCGTGGCCACCGTGGTCACCGTCGCCAAGGCTTCGAACCCGGCCAGCGGCGCGACCGTCAATCCCGGCGACACGATCAATTACACCTTGACCGTCACCGTCGCCAATTCGGCGACCACCGCTGCGGTGACCTTGACCGACACGCTCAGTGCCGGCCAGACACTGGGCGCGATGCCGGCCGGTTGCACCTCCGCCGGACAGGTCGTGACTTGCGTCC
The DNA here is from genome assembly GCA_014380115.1 of Luteimonas sp. Taxonomy (GTDB): domain Bacteria; phylum Pseudomonadota; class Gammaproteobacteria; order Xanthomonadales; family Xanthomonadaceae; genus Luteimonas. Next base: position 679 of record JACMKK010000188.1, read on the forward strand.
TCGCAGCAGGCGCATTGCCGGGCAGCTATCCCTTCGTCTACCCGGCGACCGTCGATGCCAACGCGACCGGTTCGATCGGCAACAACGTGGTGCCGAGCGGCCCCGACAATCCGACTTGCGTCGCCGGCGGCTGCACGACCACGCATCCGATCGTGGCCACCGCGATCACTGTGGCGAAGTCTTCCAATCCAGCCAGCGGCACGACCGTCAATCCAGGTGACACGATCGCCTACACGCTGACCGTGACTGTCGCCAATTCCGCGACCACCGCGGCGGTGACCCTGACCGACACACTCAGTGCCGGCCAGACGCTCGGCGCGATGCCGGCCGGATGTTCGGCGGCCGGGCAGGTCGTGACCTGCGTGCTGGCCGCCGGCGCCTTGCCCGGCACGCATCCCTTCGCCTATTCGGCGACCGTCGATGCGAATGCGACCGGCTCGATCGGCAACGTCGTCGTGCCCAGCGGCACCGACAATCCGAGCTGCGTGGCCGCGGCGTGTTCGACGACGCATACGATCATCGCGCCCACGGTCACGGTGACCAAGGCCTCGAATCCGGCCAGCGGCGCGACCGTCAATGCCGGCGACACCATCGGCTACACGCTGACGGTGACGGTCGGCAATTCGGCGACGATCTCGGTCGTCACGCTGACCGACACGCTCAGCGGCGACCAGGCCCTGACCGGCACGCCCACCGTACCGGCAGGCGGCAACTGCACCGTTGCGGGCAACGGCCTGACCTGCACGCTCGCCGCCGGCACGCTGCCGGGCACGTATGCATTCGGTTATCAGGCCGTGGTTGCTGCCAGCGCCGCCGGTTCGATCGGCAACAACGTCGCGGCCACCGGCGGCGTCACCGGCAATCCGACCTGCGTCAGCTGCACGACGACGCATCAGATCGCCGAACCGGTGGTGAACGTCTCCAAGGCATCTGCTCCGGGCAACGGCGTAACGGTGAGCGTGGGCGACACGATCCAGTACACGTTGACCGTGACGGTCGCCAATGCCGCCACGACGCAACCGGTCACGCTGACCGATACGCCCGGCGCCGGCCTGACCGCGGGTGCGATGCCCGCTGGCTGCACAAGCGGCGGCGGCACGATCGTCTGCACGCTGCCGGCCGGAACGGTTCCCGGCACGTACACCTTCGTCTATCCGGCCACGGTCAATGCCAATGCCAACGGCAATGTCGCCAACGCCGTCGTCGCCAACGGTGGCAGCGTCAACAACCCGCCCACTTGCGTGTCCTGCGCCACGCTGCATCCCGTGGTCGACGCCGCGCAGCTGCGCATCGTCAAGCAGGCCAGTCCGCGCGACGTCAAGATCGGCGACCTGGTCCGGTACACCCTGACCATCGAGAACGTCGGCGTGTCGAACATCACCGACGCGACGCTCATCGATACGCCGCCGGCCGGCTTCAGTTACGTCGCGAACTCGCTGGTCGTGGCCGATGCCGACGCTGCGGGCCGCCTGGTCGGGACCTATCCGATCCGCGTCGACCAACTCGACGTGCGCGTCGGTGAGCACGCCACCGTGGCCTACCTGCTGCGCGTAGGCGCCGGTGTGCGTCCGGGCCTCCACGTCAACCGCGCGTACGCCGAAGACGGCGGCCGCGTCGTCTCCAACGAAGCGACCGCCGAAGTGCAACTGGTCGCCGATCCGCTGCTCGACGAATCGCTGCTGGTCGGCACCGTGTTCGACGACCGCGATGGCGACGGCTGGCAGGATCGCGCGAGCCTGAGCGGCGTGCGCGTGCAGGGCGGTTTCGCGCCCGGCGCCTACGTCGCGGGATCGACCACGCTCGATCGTGGTGATGGCCCGAAGCCGCAGGCCGACGCCAGCGCGCCGCTGCTGCACGGCATCGACATCGACGAGATCTCCGCTCGCCAGTCGGAAGCCGATCCGTTGTCTGCTCACCTCGTCGTGGTCAGCCAGACCTTGAACGCGTTGACCTTCAGCGACGACTTCGTGATGACCAGCAAACAAGGCGTGACGGTGCGCATGGATGCCGCCGGCAACGTCCGCAGCGAACGCGGCGGCGACGCCGCCAAGGGCCTCACCGGCGCCGAGCCGACGCTCGAGCGTCGCGTTAGCCAGGTCGATGGCGGTTATCGCATCGACTACGTCATCGGCAACGCCGGTATCGACGAGCGCGGCATTCCCGGCGTACGCGTCGCGTCGGTGGAAGGCCTGCTGATCGAAACCGACCAGTTCGGCCGCTATCACCTCGAGGGCGTGGCCGGCGGTCCGTGGGAACGCGGCCGCAACTTCATCCTCAAGGTCGATCCGGCGACCCTGCCGCCGGGTAGCGTGTTCACCAGCGACAACCCGCTGGTGCGCCGCATTACGCCTGGCCTGCCGGTGCGCTTCGACTTCGGCATCAAGTTGCCGTCGGGCCTGGTGCCGGGCGGCGAACAGGACGTCGAGATGGAGCTGGGCGAAGTCATGTTCGACGCCGGCAGCGCGCAGTTGCGCAGCGACTACGCGCCGGTGATCGACGCGATCGCCGAACAGGTGCGCCAGCATGGCGGCGGCGAAGTGATCATCGCCGCGACCGGCGACACGCAGGCGCTGGCCTACGACCGCGCGACCGCGGTGCGCACGGCGTTGCTCGAACGACTCACGCCGCAGCAGGCGCAGGCGCTGAACGTGCAGCTGCGCACCGATCTCGACGATGCCGACAGCACGCTGCTGTCGCTCGGCGAATCGGCAATCCTCGGCACGGTGCTGTTCGATACCGGACAGGCCGCGATCAAGCCCGAATACGCACCGCTGATCGAACGGCTCGCCGCCGACATCGAAAGCCGCAAGGGCGGCACGGTGGCGGTAATCGGCCACGCCGACCGCCGTGGTTCCGATAGCAACAACGCCGCGCTCGGCCTGCGCCGTGCCAAGGCCGTGTTCGAGGCGATCGCCGCCAAGCTCAGCGCGGAGGCACGCGGCAAGTTGCGCGTGGACATCAGCGACGCACCGACAGCCCCTGTCGACAACACGCTGCCGAAGGGGCGCTGACACCATGAAGATGAAGCTGCTCGACTACACCCTGATCTGCATGCTCGCCGGCATCGCGCCGGCCACCGCGCAGGAATCGTCATCGTTGCCGGCTGCCACCGGCAAGCCCGGTGCATCGCAAGATGCCGCCGCGAAAGTCGATTGCACCGGCGCGACCTGCGTCTCGACCGAAGGCGTGCTGATGCGCGTGCGCACGCGCGGCGAACGCCAGCCGATCGCGCCCGCCGCTGCGGCCAATTCGCAAGACCTGCAGCCCGATCGCCGCGTCACCGTCGAGACCGAAGCCCCGGGCAAGGCGGTCGCGATCGGCAAATGGTCCGTGCAACTGCCCAACGGCGGCGTGATCTGGGCGACCGAGGATCCGAGCCTGGGCCAGGCCGAACTCAATGCCTCGGCGCCGAGCTTCGTCGCCTTCGACGGCCAGCGCATCACGCAGCCAGTGCAGTTCTACGTCTACAGCAACTACCCGGACTTCATCGATCGCGCCGAGATCACGCTCTACCGCGCGACCGATACCGACCTGGTGTCGCCGATCGCGACCTTGCCACTGCAGGTCGGCGCAGTCAGCGAGGTCGAGTGGGACGGCAAGTTGCCGCAGGGCGTCGCGCTGCGCGCCGGCGACGAGTTGCAATACATCGTCCGTGCCTACGGCAAGGGCGGCAGCGCCTTCGACGAAACCTATCCGCGCCGGCTGCAACTGGTCCGCCCGGAAGAGGCCGAACGCGGCACGCAACTGCTGCGCGGCGAGGTCGAGAACAAGTTCGGCACCGCCTTCAGCACCGAGCAAGCCGAGCAGCAGAGCCTGATCGACGGCGCCTTCGGCCAGAACAGCCTGCGCCAGCAGAACATCGGCATCTATGGCTCGCGCATTCGCATCCAGGGCCGCAACATCCCCGACGGTTATGCGCTGACCATCGACGGCAAGAGCCAGCCGGTCGACCTGCAGCGCAAGCTCGTCGCCGAATACCTGGTGCCGATCGGCCGCCACACGTTCGATATCGCGATGACCGGTCCGGATCAGCGCACGATCAAGCACACGCTCGACGTCGACGTCAGCGGCCGCTACATGTTCGCGGTGGCCATCGCCGATCTCACCGCCTCCGGCAACGATGTCAGCGGATCGGTGGAACCCTTGGCGGCCGACGATCGCTACGACGACAGTTTCCTGATCGAAGGCCG
>JACMKK010000189.1 GCA_014380115.1 Luteimonas sp.
ACAGTCGCCGCGCGTGCAGGCGCGGATGCGTGCGCTGGGCGTGGCGAACGAAACCGAATTGCAGGGTTATCTGGTGAAGCGCCTCGAGACTTTCCTGCAGGCGCGCGGCAAGCGCCTGATCGGGTGGGACGAGATCCTGGAAAGCGAACTTCCGCCCGAAGCCACCGTGATGTCGTGGCGCGGCATCGAGGGCGCCATCGAGGCCGCGAACAACGGCCATGACGTGGTGATGTCGCCGTCATCGGATTTGTACTTCGACTACCTGCAGACGGATTCTCCGGACGAACCGCCGGGCCGACCGGCGACGATCACGCTGCGCAAGGTGTACGACTTCGAGCCCATGCCCGCCGCGCTCGATGCCGCACGGCAACGCCACGTGCTCGGCCTGCAGGCTAATATCTGGACCGAGCACATGCGCAGCTTCGCGCGCGTCGAGCATGCGATTTTCCCGCGGATCGCCGCAGTCGCGGAAACCGGCTGGTCACCGGCCACGAGCAAGGACTACGCGGACTTTCTCGCACGCCTGCCGGCGCAACTAGGGCGCTATCGCGCGCTCGGCATTCCTTATGCGCAGACGCCGTTTGCGGTGCGCATGGACGCCACGTCCTCGGGCTCCGGCGAGACCGTCGATGTCACGCTGTCGAACCCGCTCGATCTCGGCGAAATCCGCTACACCACGGACGGCAGCGCACCCGTCGCCGGCTCGGCCCGCTATCGCACGCCGCTGAAATTGCGTATGCCTACAGAACTGCGCGCAGCAGCGTTCGTCGATGGCCAGACGCTCGCCGAAGCGACGATGCGTCGCTTCGATGCCGCATCACTGCTGCGGCGACAGGACGAGGCCCTGGCGATGTGCAGCCAGGGCCTGATGCTGCGTCTTGAGGACGACGGCCCGCTCGACGGCCCGCGCGCGATCTACAACGTCGACATCTTCAATCCCTGCTGGTTGTGGCGCGGTGCGCCGCTGGCCGACATCGCCGGCGTGGAAGTGCGCGCGGGGCGGATTCCGTACTACTTCCAGTTATGGAAGGACGAAGCCAACCGCAAGTTCCGGCCTGCACGCACCGCGCACGGTGAACTCGAGATCCGCGCCGGGTGCGACGGCGACCTGCTCGCCAGCGTGCCGTTGCCCGCGTCGCCGGCAAAGGACGGCTTCATCGATCTTGAGGCGAAACTTCCCGCGCAATCCGCAAGCGGCGACTTGTGCTTCGTCTTCACCGGCGATACGCGTCCGGCGATGTGGGCCATCGACAACGTGCGACTGATCCCCAGATCGAAATGAGCTCCTAGCGTTTGTCATCGAAGCGCAGCAGCGCGTCGCGCCATGGCGTCAGGAACGTCGCTAGTCCGGCGATCACGCCGAGCGTGTTCGCGAGCGCGTCCCAGCGATCCATCATCCGCGTCGTGGTCAGCATCCCCTGTGCGTATTCCAGTCCGATGCCGAGCAGAACGAGGCCGATGCCGGCGCCGACCCATGCCGGGCGCCGCGCGTACAGCTGCACCGCGCCGATCGCCAGCGCGCAATAAACCAGGAAGTGCTCGAATTTGTCGCTGCCCGGCGGCATGTTCGGCAGCGCCGGCGCAGGCAGCAGCGACACGACGACGACCACGGCGATCGCCAGGATCCAAAGCCCGGCCCACAGCCGCGGCCTCCGAAACGGCTTGAGCGAACGGCCGACGAGGGCGGAGCGGATCACAGGCGGAAACTCAGGTCGCCGACGAGGAAGGCATGTTCGAACTCGACGTCGCGCGCGAAGCCCATCGCCTGGAAGCGTTCGCCCATCGCATCGGGCAGAGTGAGCTGTTTCGCCTGCTGCCGTACGGCATAGCGCGCGGCTTCGTCGGCGGCGCGCGCTTCATGCGCCTGCACGCGCTGTTCGAGCCCGTTGCCGATCAGGAAGCTCGCCTGCGAGCAGTAGCCGGCGAATTCGAAGCCTGCACTGGTGCCTGCCTCCGCCAGTGCGGTGAAGTCGACCGATGCGGTCAGGTCCTGCAGGCCGACGCGCGCGAGCACGTCGTCGACGAGCCGATGGCGATAGAACGCGCGCAGCGTGCCGTCTTTGCGATCCTGGCGGTAATAGTCGCGGCGCGGATGGCCGTAGTCGACGAACAGCAGCGCGCCTGCTCCGAGACGGCCGATCACCGCCTGCAGCCAGTATGGCAACTGCGGCAGCAGTTCGGAGCGATGGCCGTCCGACAATGGTGCAGGCAGCGCGCGTTCCACATGCCGCACCGCCGCCGTCAGCAGAGCATCGGCGGGACGATCCTCGATCGCAAACGCATCGTCGCCATCGAGGCGCACGTACTCCTCCAACACCGCACCGTCGCGGAGCGCGAAGCGCGGCGTCGGCAGCGCATCGATCACCTCGTTGGCGAATAGCACGCCATGCCATGGCGCCTCGACCGGGCCGTCGAGCCATTCGACGCAAGCGAACACCGCTGGCGTGAGCTCCCGCTGCAGGCGTTCGCGCTGGCGTTGGCGCAGGTCGGCGCTGGGTTCGAGGATGGCGTAGCGCGACGGCATCGCGTCGAGCGCCATCAGGTGCTTGATCGCCGCCTCGGCGAATGCGCCGCTGCCGCCGCCCAGTTCCACGATCTGCGCGCCGGGAGGGTCCCGGTCCGCGCCGAGTTGCCGCAACACGGGCGCGACCGCTTCGGCCACGCACTCGGCGAACAAGGCGCCGAGCTCCGGCGCGGTGACAAAATCCCCGGCCGCGCCGAACTTGGCCGCACCGGCGCTGTAGTAACCCAGACCCGGCGCGTACAGCGCCAGCTCCATGAAACGCGAAAACGGAATCGCGCCGCCCGCCATCGCGATCTGTGCGCGGATCAGGTCGCGCAGGCGTGCACTGTGGGCGAGCGCGTCGGCGTCGGGGGTTGGCAGGTCGGGCATGGCGATTCCGGATCGATGACCGACAGCATACGTAAGCCGACGCGGCCGTCCCACACCGACTATGCGACCATCGTTGCCTGCGTTGCCGCGTAGCGTTATGGAGTTTCAGGTCATGCCGTCCTCCCGTCCCGTCGCCCTGGTCACCGGTGCCGCGCGTCGCCTCGGTGCAGCCATCGCGCGGCGGCTGCATGCCGACGGCCATGACCTCGCCCTGCATTACCGCACCTCTGCTGCGGAGATGCAGGCGCTGGCAGCGGAACTTGAAACGCAGCGCGCGGGCAGCGTGCTGACGTTGCAGGCCGATCTCGCCGAGTTCGATCGCCTGCCGGAGCTCGTCGCCCAAACCGTCGGTCGCTACGGCCGGCTCGACGCGCTGGTCAACAACGCCTCGACCTTCCAGCCGACGACGCTCGGCGATACCACGCCGGCGCAGTGGGATGCGCTGTTCGCCAGCAATGCACGCGCGCCGTTCTTCCTGGCACAAGCCGCCGCGCCGCACCTCAAGGCGACACGCGGCGCCATCGTCAACCTCACCGACATCTATGCCGACCGGCCGCTGCGCGGCCACGCGGTCTACTGCATGGCCAAGGCCGCGCTGGTGATGGCGACGAAATCGCTGGCACTGGAACTGGCGCCGGACGTGCGCGTCAACGCGATCGCGCCGGGCGCGATCCTGTGGGCCGAGCACGACGACGCCGACGCCAAGCAGAAGGCAATGCTGGCGCGCACGCCGCTGGCGCGCACCGGCACGCCGCAGGAAATCGCCGAAGCCGTGCGCTGGCTGCTGCGCGAGGCGACCTATACGACCGGCCAAGTGCTCCGGCTCGACGGCGGCCGGCTGCTGGAAGGCTAGAGCGCGACCGTCGTGAAGTCGTCCGCGTGCTGCGGATGCGCGGCCCACAGGCGGTGCAACGACCGTCGGCTGAGCGGATCGATGAAATCCGGTGCGATGTCGGCGAGCGGCTTCAGCACGAACGCGTGCACCAACTCCGGCCGCGGGATCTGCAGGTGCTCCGGCCCGTCGAGGACCAGGTCGTCGTAGAAGACGATGTCGATGTCGAGCGGACGATCGCCGAAGCGCGGGCCGCTGCGGTCGCGGCCATGCGCGTCCTCCAGTGCGTGCAGCCAGTCGTCGAGTGCGGATGGGGTGAGGTCGGTGTCGATGATCGCGGCGGCGTTGAGGAAATCATTGCCGTCGAAGCCGATGGCCTGCGTGCGGTAGACGGGTGACAACACCACGCCACCGAAGCGTTCGCGCAACGCGGCGATCGCCGATCGCAGGTTGGCTGTTGGTTCGATGTTGCTGCCGAGGCTGAGGTAGGCGGTGGGCATGCGGAATGTGCTGCTAGCCCCTCCCCCTGCGAATGCAGGGGGAGGCTGGGAGGGGGTTGCGTCGGATTCTGCACACTCGACGACGGATTCTTTTCATTGCGCACTTCGGAAAGAGTTGTCTGATACCGGGAACCCCTCCCCAACCCTCCCCTGCATTCGCAGGGGAGGGAGTTTTATCGGCTACGCTCGATGATGACGCCAACAGCCTTCGCGCCGCGCACGGCGCCAGGCTTGCTGAGCTTCAGGCGCACATGCGCGACATCGAACTCGCGCAGCACGATCTCCGCGCAGCGCTCGGCCAGCGTTTCGACCAGCCCGAACTCCGACTGCGCCACATACTCGATCAAGCGCTTGCTGACGTCCTTGTAGTTGAGCGTGTCGGCAACGTCATCGCTCTTCGCCGGCTTGCGATTGTCGAACGCCATCTCGAGGTCGAACAGGAGCGGCTGGCGGATGCGTCGCTCCCAGTCGTAGATGCCGATCAATGCCTCGATCTCGAGGCCTTCGATGAACACCTTGTCGAATTGGGTCGTTCCCATGCACTGCCACCGGTAGGAGCGCCCCTTGGGCGCAATGCTCTCGCTTGCCGCCGAAACACGGGCATCGCGCCCGAAGGGTGTTCCTACGGAAGTGTTGCCACCGCCGGCAACGATGCCATATCCCAGCGCGGCGTGACCTTCACTTCGGCGTTGTCGTGCTGCCCGGCCTGCAGCCGCAACGCGCCGGCGAAGGCGATCATCGCGCCGTTGTCGGTGCACAGTTCCGGGCGCGGGAAGCAGGCGCGGCCGCCGCGCCGAGCGGCGATCTCGTGCAGCTTCGCGCGCAGGCG